>CAYTPE010000044.1:0-9748 GCA_964439885.1 uncultured Gammaproteobacteria bacterium | reverse complement strand
GGGTATTTCTCCCGACATTTAAGTGACAGAGGATTATGAATATGAGCCGGTTGGGGCGGACGCAGTGATACAAAAGGCACTTGAGATACTAAACCAAAAATAAAAAAGTGCCCAGTGGGCACTTTTTTATTCCATTCGGTCGAGCCAATGTTTGTCAGCTTCGACTTCGAGCTCAAGGTATACTTTTTTGTTTGTGGCTTGTTCCAGCTCTTTACGGGCCGCGATGCCAATTTCTTTGATGGCGCGGCCGCCTTTACCGATGATCATTTCTTTGTAATTTTTATTATAGGTGAGCACCCGTGCCTTGACCACAATAATTTCCGGCTTCTCTTCGATACTATCTACTTCCACCGTCGTGGTGTAGGGCACTTCTTTACGCAGCGCCAAAAAAATTTTTTCACGAATGAGCTCCGCCACCCAGAAGCTTTTATCCACGTTGGTAAGCTGGTCGGGTGGGTAAAGTGGCTCACCTTCGGGCAAGAGATCGAACACTTTGTCAATCAGGGGTTGAATATGGCGGTTGTGTAGTGCCGAGAGTTCAAATGTGGCTGAGAAATCGGGAGAGAGCGCCTGGTAGTCTTCCATAAACTCACGTTCGCGTGGGGGCAAGTCGCATTTATTGATCACTAGTATTTTTGGTACTTCCAGGTGTCGCAAAAGCGAGAGCACGTAGCGTTCCTCAGACCCCAGTGGTTTGGTCGGGTCCACCACGTAGACCACCATATCGATGTGCTTGAGTGCTTCCTGCACATTTTCGATGAGTCGGCCGGAGAGTGGGTTGTGATGTTCTTTAAACACGCCCGGCGTATCCAAAAATACCGCCTGACCGCGCGCGTGGTTTAAAACACCGTGAATAGTGTGCCGAGTGGTTTGTGGCTTATCGGTAACCACGGCAATTTTGGTGCCCACGAGCGTGTTTAAAAGGGTCGATTTACCCACATTTGATCGCCCCACCAGGGTGACCATCCCACTTTTAAGGAGGGCAATAGGTTGCTTTTTGGCTGATCGTGGCATAGTCTGTGCTTATTGTAGTATTTGAAATAAAGTAGTATAATAATACGGTAGTTTAAAGATTAAAGCAAGCCTACTATGAAAGTCATTCTGCTGAAAGACGTGAAGGGCGTAGGCCGTGCCGAGGAGGTAAAAGACGTGGCGGATGGCTATGCACGCAACTATCTCTTTCCCAATCATTTGGCTGTCCCGGCCACACACCACGCCGTGGACGAAGTACATGCGCGACATGCAAAACAAGCAAAGGTAGCCGAACGAGAACTCAAAGAAGAACAAAAAACCGCCGATAGAATTGACGGCATGGAAGTCGAAATGATGGAAAAAGCTAACGACAAAGGTGTGTTGTTCGCGGCTGTTACCGCAACCTCGGTTGCTAAAGCGCTCGATAAAAAAGGTTTCACCATTAGCGTGAGCCAGATTGACATGAAGCCGATTAAAACCACCGGCAGCAGCAAGGTCAAAATTAAATTTCATCATGGCCTTGAAGCCGAGTTTACCCTCACGGTGAGTTCTAAAGCGTAAAACCTCTATGATAAAAGTATGTGAAGCGATGTGTTTCTTTTTTAACCAAGGGACACGTCGCTTCATTTAGTTTTTTATATATGGCCAGAACGAAGTATATTTTTGTGGTCGGAGGGGTGCTTAGCGGCGTGGGTAAGGGTGTTACCACCGCATCAATCGGGCGCATACTTAAGAATCGAGGGCTCGAAGTTTCGGCAATCAAAATCGATCCGTACATTAATGTAGACGCGGGCACCATGAATCCCGTGGAGCATGGCGAAGTATTTGTCACCGACGATGGTGATGAAACCGATCAAGATATTGGAAATTATGAACGTTTTTTGGACACAACGATTACGTCAAAAAATTACATGACGACGGGTCGTGTATATTTGAGTGTTATAGAAAAAGAACGCAGCATGCACTATCAGGGTAAGTGTGTGGAGGTGGTGCCTCATATCCCGCAAGAAGTAGTTGAGCGCATTGAGCAGGCTGCCAAATACAGCCGAGCCGATGTTATGATCGTGGAAGTCGGCGGCACGGTGGGTGAATACCAGAACATTCTCTTCCTTGAAGCGGCACGTATGATGAAATTGCGTCGACCAGACGATGTTGCTTTTGTGCTCGTGAGTTACCTACCGATTCCGGGTCACTTGGGTGAAATGAAAACCAAACCCACCCAGTACGCGTCGCGGACACTCAATTCGAGTGGCATTCAGGCTGATTTTATCGTCGCACGCGGGCGCACTGAACTCGATAAACCGCGTCGAGAAAAATTAGCGGTATTTTGTGGTTTGCGCTCCGAAGAGGATGTTATTTCCGCGCCCGATGTTTCAAGCATCTACGATGTTCCAGCCAATTTTGAAAAACAAGGATTCGGGCTCAAGCTGGCTAAGAAACTCAAATTAAAGTTGCAAGATCGCAAGAACCCAACCTGGGATAGATTTATTTCCAAAATGCGAGGGGCTAACCGTCCGCTCAAAATCGCTGTCGTTGGTAAATATTTTAATACGGGTGATTTCACGTTGACTGACTCCTATATATCCGTGATAGAAGCGGTGAAGCACGCAGCGTGGGCGCACGATGCCAAAGCGGAAATGTCCTGGATCGATGCCGAAAAGTACGAAGCTGACCCGGCACGAGTTGCCGAGCTTAAAGCATATGACGCGCTCATCGTACCGGGTGGCTTTGGGTCGCGTGGCATCGAAGGTATTATCACCGCAATTCGCTACGCCCGCGAGCACAAACTACCGTACTTAGGTCTCTGTTATGGCATGCAGCTCGCTTGTATCGAGTTTGTCCGTAATGTGCTTGGTAAAAACAAGGCGCATACCGTTGAAGTGGATAAAAAAACTACTGAACCAGTCATTCACATCAACCCCAATCAGAAAGAGAATGTTGCCAAAAATCGTTATGGTGGCACGATGCGCCTTGGCGCGTATGACTGTGTGCTCAAAAAGGGGAGTGCCGTACGCGCACTCTATAGCCAAGAAACTATCAGCGAACGCCATCGTCACCGATATGAATTCAATAATGATTATCGCGAAGCGATGGAGAAGGCTGGGATGGACATTGTTGGAATTAATCCAGAATCCAATCTGGTCGAAATCATTGAACTTAAAAACCATCCATACTTTGTCGGTTCGCAATTCCACCCCGAATTTAAATCGCGCCCGCTTAGTCCGCATCCGCTGTTCGTTGGGTTGATACAAGCAGCGTTAAAATAATGTTAGAAAAATAAAAGCAAGAATTAATTTCTTGCTTTTTTGATACTTATTTCTTTAACCCTTTTGTCAGCGTCCTATCATACGTAATACCACAAAAACAGTTCTAAGTATTATGTTGACATCGAGTAATAACCCGCGATTTTTGATATAGAACAGATCGTATTGCAGTTTGAAGAGATTCTCTTCGATTGTACCGTAGTATGAATGCTGTAACTGTGCCCAGCCGGTAAGCCCTGGCTTCACCAAATGGCGTAGTGGGTAGAAGGGCATTTGGCTGGTGAGCGTGGCTACAAATTCAGGCCGTTCGGGGCGTGGCCCTACAAGACCCATTTCGCCTCGTAGCATATTGATGCATTGCGGCAATTCGTCAATGCGCGTTTGCCGCAAAAATTTTCCGAACGGCGTAATGCGTGGGTCGTTTTCACTGGCATATTGCGCTCCGGCAAGCTCTGCGCTTCCCGAGCTCGTCAGGGCTCTCATGGTTCGATATTTATGTATCACGAATACCTTTCCACCTCTGCCGACACGTTCTTGCGAAAATAAGACAGGACCACTAGAGGTAAGTTTAATAAGTAAAGCAACAAGGGGATACGTAAGAGCAAACAGTACGAACAAACATACCGCGGCGCAATAATCAATCAGTATACGAAAGCGATCGTACATTCTATTTTGTTGTTCACGTAAGTGTGTGATAAACCAGGTTTCAGAAAAGGTCGACGGCGGGATACGGTGAAATATGCTTTCGTAAAAATCAACCACCTCAATCACACTCACTTGTTCAGACAAGGCATCATATAGTTCGTTCAAAAAGTGTTGGTCGCTGGCGTACATTGGATCCACCACGACAAGCGCGGGGTAGCGGCCACCGGTTTTCTGCACGAGCTCAGCCAAACTACGCGCCCACGGCACCGAAGTTTCGTATGGTTCCATGGCGGCAGGAACAACTATTCCTTTTATCACATACCCACGTTCCGGTTCTTTAGCAAATATATGAATCAATTCTTGGAGAAGTTTAGTAGCTTCAGGTGATGCTCCTGCCAGGACGACACTAACGGTGCCAAGCGTAGTGGAAAGAAAACGGTTATACAAAAAGCGCCACAGCGCGATCAGACCAAACCCAGTCACAGTCGCAATAAGCAAAATGGTTTTGGGAGTCACGCCGTTTGGCTCGGCCACATAAAAGACAACAGCCGATATAACGAGCCAAAAACCAGCCGAAATGATAATTTTTTGATAAAAATCGAATGAATTGCGCGCACGACCAACGTCGTACAGGCCAATAATAAAGAGCAGGAGTAGAGCAATCGGGAAAACAAACCAAACAGAACTGAGCTGGGCGGTAAACGTAGTGGTGGGCCAGGTGAGCGTGCGCAAAGCCAAAGCAAAAAAGAGCCCTATGCAGAGCATAAGCATATCTCCTGCGGCCAGTGTTAATTGTTTAATGCGGTGCATAGAGAAGTTACGTGGCCATACTATACCTGAAATGGCTAAGAAAAGCAACTTTTACGCTATATATTGTTGTTGTCAAAAGTATCATATATTGGTATACTACTGTTGTCTAATTTATTTAGGTTAGTGAGGAAAATAACACCCATAGTTTTCTAGAACGGCTAAATGGTTAAATTGCTAAATTGTTATATAAATTTCAAAGTCCGATCTTTCGTTTTAACAATTTAACCATATAACAATTTAACAATTTCATAGTATATTATGGACACTCCCATTTTTGAAAAAAAGAATGTACTGGTCACCGGTGGCGCGGGTTTTATTGGTTCGCATCTGTGTGAGCGTCTGCTCAAAGAAGCCAATGTCATTTGTGTCGATAATTTTCTCAACTCACGTCCCGAAAATATCAGTCACCTGCTTCAGTATCCCGATTTCGAATTTATCAACTACGATATCAATAAACCGCTTGATCTCAATCAATTCCCGGAGCTCGATAAGTTCAAAATTAAATATCAAGGAATCCAAGAAATTTATCATCTGGCCTGCCCAACTTCACCGCGCTATTTTGAGCAGCTTAAAGTGGAAAATCTTATTTCCAATTCGGCAGGCATGCTGAACACGCTCAATTTGGCCGTACAATACAAAGCCAAATATGTGTTTACTTCAAGCGCGGTGGTATATGGCGATGATGTGGGGGACAGGGTGATGATGAAGGAAGGTGACGAAGGTGTCGTGCATCATTTGTCACCGCGTGCTTGCTATGACGAAGGCAAACGTTTTGCTGAAACGTGCGTCGAAACATACGCTCAGGTGTACCATATCGACGCCAAAATCGCTCGCGTATTTACCACCTACGGACCACATATGCGATTGTTCGAACAGCAGCTCATTGCCGATTTTATTATCAACGCGCTCGAAAATAAAGAACTTGCTATTTACGGCGGTGCCGACTTTACCACCACATTGTGCTACGTGACCGACATGGTAGATGGGCTTGTCAGGCTCATGGGTACCGAACCAACCGTCAAAGTGGTCAATCTTGGCGGAGATTCGTTGGTTAAATATATTGATGTTGCTCAGATGATTGTACAGATGACCAATTCCGCGTCAGCGGTTACATTCAAAGATTCGCATATATTCTTAAGCAAGAAAGGAACGCCGGACTTATCGTACGCCAAAGAAACACTTGGGTGGTTGCCGCTAGTTCGGCTCGAAGACGGTTTACGCAAAACTATCGATTACGTTATTTCTCACAAAGAAGCGCTTCTTTTGGATGGTGTGACACAGCGCTAAGTTTTCCCGCTATGGTGTACGTCGTTATTCCAGCCTATAATGAAGCGGGGCATATCGGCACAGTTATCACCGGCTTGCAGCAAGCCGGTTTTAACGCTCTCATTGTTGTCGATGACGGATCGTCCGATACGACGTATGACGAGTCGATTAAAGCTGGCGCAACGGTGCTCCGGCATGTGCTGAATCGCGGGCAAGGCGCTGCCTTGCAAACGGGTGTTGCGTACGCTTTGCGCAGGGGGGCAGAGTATGTGATACATTTCGACGGTGATAACCAATTCGATCCGGCCGATATCGCGCCGGCGCTCGAAGCTCTCAAGCTTTCCAAGGCTGATGTACTGCTCGGCTCGCGTTTTTTGGGTGCCCCTTCCAATCTCCCCGTGCTGAAGCGGTATCTATTATTGCCGCTCAGTCGATGGATAAATTTTGTATTCACAGGAGTCCTGCTCAGTGACGGGCAAAATGGTTTTCGCGTTATGACGAGAAGGGCGGCCGAGAAAATTGCCATTGCCCACGATGGAATGGCTCATAATATTGAAATTGTCGCTCAGATCAAAAAAGAAAAGTTAACACATATTGAGTTTCCGGTGACAGTAACGTACCATCGATATGGGCAGGGGATACGGAGTGGTTTCAAAATTATTCGCGATTTACTTTTAGCGCCATGGGTTTCGTAATATGAATTTGATACAACTATTTCTCAGCTTATTTTTTCTATTCGCATTGTTTAAAGTATATGCGCGCTATCGCAACGGTGATATTACCGCTGGTATCGCGATTGGCTGGGCTCTCGTGTGGGGTTTCGCTCTTACTTTAGCTATCGCTCCTAACCTCAGCGCCCGCATCGCAGAAATAGTGGGTATTGGCCGTGGTGCCGATTTGGTGGTATATATTTCGGTTGTTCTTTTATTCTTCTTACATTTTCGCATGATGGCAAAGCAGGAGAAAATGAATCGGGAAATAACCAAAGTAGTGCGAGAAATTGCGTTACGAGAGGGCGGAGTAAAAAATGATAAGCGATAGGCGATATGCGTATAGCACACGTTGTAGGAACATTTTATCCGCACATCGGAGGTATGGGGCAGGTTGCATTAGACGAGTGTCGAGCACTTGCTAAGCGCGGACATCAGGTAGAGGTTTTTACTATGCGATATACGGGATTTGTTGCACATGAAGTGGTTGATAATATCACAATTACTCGAATTAAACCACTTATCAAATCTGGCGACGCTGGATGGATGCCGCAGCTCTTTTTTCAATTGAAAAATTTTGACATTGTACATCTACACTACCCATTGTATGGTGGCGCGGAGTTTGTGTGGTTAGCCAAAAAATTACGAGGTCAAAAGTATATTGTAACGTATCACATGGATGCTGAGCCGATTCAATGGTATCAAAAAATGATTAAGTGCGTGTACGACGCGACGGGGGTAAGCACCATCCTCAAAAACGCGAAAAAAATTGTGGTGGTTGATAAAAGTTATTTTCAATCAAACCAAAAGATGCGCAGTGGAGCGCTCGTATCTTCGAAGACCATTGAGATACCAAATGGCATTGATACCAGTATATTTTATTCCGATTTCAAAATCGAGCCACAGAAGGAATTGTTATTTGTCGGTAACCTCATGCCGGTGAAAGGTCTGGATATACTACTTGAAGCCTGTACAGCATTGCCCGAAGCAAAGCTCACTGTGGTTGGATCCGGTTACGCAGAATCCCGGTATAAAAAAATATCACATGACTATGGTCTCGGTAAACGTGTCGCGTTCATCGGCTCAGTGCCACACAACACTTTGCCCAACTACTATCGACGAGCGTGGTGCACTATAGTGCCATCGCTTGCCGAAAGTTTCTCACTTGTCACACTTGAGTCACTGGCGTGCGGCACTCCAGTTATAGCGAGTCGTCTGCCATCAATCGAAAATAAAATTGAACATGGTCGCGATGGGTTGCTCTTTACACCCGGGTCAATCGAAGATTTAAAACAAACCATAGAAAAATTTTTACAGTTACCCGATCAAGATAAAAAGGCGATGGGGGAAAGAGGGACTGCAAAAGTCGAAGCAAAGTATAGTTTAGAGAAGCATGTGGACAGTTTGGAAAAAATATATGCATCAGTGTAATTTTTCACCATAATCAGTGTAATCCTATCTCATCTGTGTCATTCAATTACGAACAATCTATCTGGGGAAAGGGAACAGCGAGCGCGCGGTGGAGCGACCCGACGGCTTTTCGGTTGAGAATGGCGTTGCACGTAATTGATGAAGTTCAAAATGCTGCCGACACCGGAAAGGTGCGTGTACTTGAGGTTGGTTGTGGTGGTGGTCAGTTTATTCGAGCGATACAAAAATACCGTCCAGACACTGAGTGCTACGGGTGCGACATCAGCGAATCGGCGATTGCGGTGGCGAAGAGTGCTGGCGATGCCGTTAAGTATGCGATAAGCGACAGGCGATATCCCTATGAAGATAATTTTTTTGATGTGGTTTTAATTTTTGATGTGCTGGAGCATGTGGAGCGTCCTGACGAAATAGTGCATGAAGTACGCCGCGTGCTCAAAACTGGCGGGTTATTCTACGCCTTTGTTCCCTGCGAAGGCGATTGGACAAGCTTGTGGTATGTGTTGGACAAACTTGGACTAAAAAAGGATTTAACCAAAAAATATGCCGGACATATTAATTATTTTACGAGACGCGAGCTTACTGAGTGCGTAATCAATCCCGCCCCTCCCGAGGAAGCAGTTCGAGAAGACAAATTTAATATTCAAAGATTGCGCTATTCGGAACATATCCTCGGGCAACTTCTTGGTGTGCTGGCGTTTCACCTTATGGACCGGGGGGCGAAGCGAAGCGGGCAGGCACAGATCAATAATGAAGAATACTTTAGTAAACAGGGTGGGGGAGTGATTGCAGTGATAAAAAAATTAATTAATACGCTGGTGTACATCGAGTCATTACTTTGGCAATGGATCCCATCACCGAATGTGCACGTAGTGGCGAAAAAAATAAAAGTTAAAATAGAAAAATTAAAAAATGAATGATTTTAAATTTTTTATTTTTCTTTTTTTAACTGTTTCCATGCGCGTCATCCACATCATCCCTTCAGCGTTTGATTATTTCAACGACATTCGCGCGGCGGCTTTTTTGACTATTGAAAAATTAGCGCAATTTGGAGTGGACGCGGAAGCGTTTACATTGCAGCCTACTACCACCGTTTCACCCAAAAAACAAGAAACAATCAAGGAAGTGGCTTCGAGTGTCACGTTTCGGGGTATGACGCCGCTCAGCGACATGTTTAATGAGCTTGAGACATTTGATATTGTGCACCTGCATGTGCCGTTTCTCGGTGTCGGCAGCCGTATAGTAAACTGGCGAAAAGAACATCCACGGATTCCGTTTATTATCACTTATTACCGTTCGGTGAGGCGGGTAGATTTGTTTTGTGTGGGTATTGCCTTGTACAACCGCTACTATTTATCAAAACTTTTTCCACGTGCCACTCTCGTCGCCTTTCAGCCGCTCAGTCTGTCGTCAGAGCCTCCGCGTCGAGTTCCGTCGGTTGTCCCCATCACGCCATCGGCTCAGTTTATGGGTGGCGACTTGACGGAGGTGGTGAGTGGGGTAGAATATACAGGGGCGGACTTCATTGCCGCCAAGTACGCGCTTATCTACCGTGATATTACACAAACATCCTAATTTATTGTAAAGAATATTCTATGGGAAACTTTAAGAAAGGATTATTTCTGGGAGGAGTACTCGGCGCTGGGCTCATGT
>CAYTPE010000043.1:1862-9976 GCA_964439885.1 uncultured Gammaproteobacteria bacterium | reverse complement strand
CTGCGACACAGCGAGTGAAAACCGCGCCTACAGCAGATGGGTCAATCGATTTTGCTAACTTTTATTTTAATTTATCGAAGTTAAAAAATCTTGTTGATTTTAGAGAGAGTGATGAAGCTGCTTTAAGAGAGAAAGCCGAGCTATTTGCTGCTGAAATGAAGGAGTTATTAGTCAGGGTTGAAGCTGCCGATGCGGCCTCAGAAGTAATTCTTGTGAATAGAGATACATATTTAGTACCCGAGTTTTGATGAGCAGCTTCTGTTGTCCTATGTTTTTAGTTGCTCGGGCTGGTCTGGTGGAGTAGGTTCTGACTAAATTAAAATCTAGCCAATTTTTCTAAAACGCCAGCATTTGGGAGGGAGTCAAATACCACTTTACGTAACTTTATTTTTTATGACATATTTTACGAGTACGTATATTGGTATCGAAAATATAAAATATATCATACCAGCAATCAGAAAGGTCGATTTAGGATAATAGTAGCCATCGTATAGACGGGCTTGATAGCTAATGAGAACTCCAAATGGCCACCATTTGAGCAAACCGGCGATCAACGTACAAATTGGTAAGAGTATAAACCACAGGAGTGCCTTGGCTGCAAGTACAAATCGATGTAGCTTGGTAAGACGGCTTAAATGAATGTGTTGATCAGAAGGCACAGTAAGGGTGCTTAAGGATGCTTATTGAATTTCATTAATCTTTTGAACAAACCTTTCAAGTAAACGAGGAAGCTCGGGAACCTTTTGCGTTAAAAACTCCTTTTGAAGCGCACTGTATTCATCTTTTACTCGCATCCACTGTATTCGCTCGTGGCGGATATAGGCGGTAGTTTTTTCGACGAAGGATTGTATGCATTGATGTATTGCGGATTCCGCACGCATTCGAGCGGCGCTATTTTCGTCGAGCTCGCTCGCGCTGAGCTCAGTGGAGTGCGGTATGCTCGTGTCGGCGCTACGATAAAATTCAAAAATTGTCTTTTCGCGCAGCTGCTCCTTAAGATGTGGGACAAGAGAAGCTGCTTCACTACGGAAGCTCTCAAGTGTATGGCCTAACTCTTTCGGTGTTTGAGCCTCACGTCCAAAAAGAATATCTTTTGCACCCCGGAACATGTCCTTTAAACGCTCGCGCATATGTTTATTGTTAAGTGTCTATTAAATAATACTCCTTTTACATTGTTCAGGCAGTATCGCTTGCTAGCACCCCAGACTGATATATTTGAAGTATACCTCGTGCTCAGAAACAAAGAGCGGAACATACGCACCGTTCGTGCCAAACAACGCTCCTGTACGCTTATTAAAAAGATCAATTGGTTCGTCTTGAGAAAGTGTGTATGTGCGTGTGGTAGGTTTTTCGTTCACCGCAGTTTTTTTGTACCCACCGTGCGTATCTGCTACATAAATGAACTTATTAATTGGGCTGAGCTCATTAAAATGAATAGTCCATCGGCCATCTTTTACCGTTATGGATTGTAGAGTTACGCGTCTTTCGTATGATGGATTGTAGCTGCAGCCTTCGCCAACCACAAACATTTGACCAACTGACACGCGAAACGGGGCGCCGTACTCTTTGCCCCACGGAATATCACCACTTTTCGATAGGGGCTTTGCGATCTGTGTGATGGCAAGCGGCGCGGTGCCTGTGCTCAGCGCCACTGGTTGTTTGGGCACGCTGGAGAGCGGTTGTCCGTCGGGGAATTGTTGCGATTCAGCTGTCTTTTGCCTCGTGTGGGACTGGTTATTCAAAGTGCCTTTCGTGACCCCGCACCCCGCTCCCACAGTAAGGAGCATCACATATACTGCTATAATTATATTTTTCTTCATAAAAATGCTTTTGTAAATTAAGAGTATTTTTTAAATTTTAGATTGTCACACGATGATATTACTTTTCAAATTCAATTTGAGTAAACAAATGTTCGATTTCTTCATCATCATTGTTTTTTATAATACAATTTTTCCAGGTATTATAAGGCGCGAAAGAAAAATCGCGGGTAATGGAATCAGGTGAGTGAGGAGAGCCTGTTTTTACTACATCGTGCATATTAAATTCGTCCGGTATTGTGAATAGTGGATGTTTTTTCGCAAACAAAATTTTAAATTCCGGATTCTTCTGTGGGAATGCAGGCAACCACAATTGGTAAAATGTGGTCGGAAAATCAATAGGTCCCGAATTTTTGTCAATGACTTGAGTGGTAAAAGCTTTATTTCCCGCGTACACCTCGTGCAACGCTTCTCCAAAAGCATCAAACCTATCAGCGTATTTAAGTAATTTTGATTCGAGTGTGTTTACTTTTTGCGACTCTCTGAGTAAATCTGCATAGGTATACCCGAGCACAGAGTATGGATATCGCTCGGCCATCTTCTCCACCGCTTCATGTTCTTGCCTTGCTATTTCCGCTAACTGTTGAGCCGACATTTTGTTTTTGTGGCCAGCCTGGATATCACCCATAACTATCTCCGGGTCATCATGGACTACGGCCATGAGCTGCGCTTTGGTGGAATCAAAACTGCCGCCGAACACTTCTTCGGCCAGCGGTAAAACACTTTGCAACAACCACAAAACTCGCTTGGAATGGGTAAATAAATTCGAGCGATAATACATTGGGCTGTAAATGTGGTAGCGGACTACTTTGCGAAGACCTTGTTCTCGCCCTTCGAATTTTTCGAAAAGAGCTGGATAATCAATTTTTTTCATACATTACCGTGAGCCAATATAGTCGAGCTCATCGCGCCGATCTATGGTACGAAACGCCTCCTTCATTTCAGTGGGGGAAAATATATGGGTAATGATGTATTTTCCCGATGTCGTTTTTTTGATGTTATCGTGGGTTATTTCTACAATATGAACCAAACCCCAGTAGAGCCATTTTTCGCCAATGTTTTGTACCAAAAAAACCCGCACTGGTGGCAAGTGGTAGATTCGTATTTTTGGTTTGTCTTTAAATTCAAAAATTCTACCTTCAAAATCCTTGGCGGTGAGCGGCTTTTCCAGGTGGCGTTGGTAATCGAGTTCGGGCGGAAAGCCTTGCTCGCGGGTAATTTGCAGCGTGTCGTTTATTTCTACAAGACTGCCCATAATTCAATATAAAGTTAAAACCTCTGGTACAATAACAAAAAACGAGATTTATCACAACCTCGTGGCCTGCCATGCGATGAGCCACGTAGAACGTGGCAGGCGTAGCGAATTTTGCGTGGCTCGGGGACTTGGAATCGAACCAAGATAAACAGCTTCAAAGGCTGCTGTCCTACCTTTAGACGATCCCCGAATAGTGTATAGTGTGGCTATAGTCTACCGTTTTAAGTGCTTTTGTCAAGCTGCGATAGTATACCAAAATAATCAATCTTTGACTATACAACTATAGTTAACAAAAAAAGAGGCCGGAAAAGGCCTCTTTCGTGTTATGCTATTTATTTCAGTACACCCACTTCAAAACCGGCGAGTACTTTTTCGGGTCGCATTTGGCCACCGTGCTTGTTGTTGAAGGCAGCCGAGCCGTCTTTGCCGCAGATGCTCAGAATTGCGCGGTCACCACCTGGGTGCTGGTTAATCCATTTGGTCAAGTCGTACACCTTGCCGTTAATAGCCGAAAGACAGTTGGCAGGTGTAGCGGCGGCTTGTACATTGGCCATGGTGTAGGTTTTCGCTCCAGCTGTAGTGCCGGATGTATCAGAGGTAAGAGTCGTTTTGCCGCTGTCGGTTTGGTTGGCTGTTGGATTGGTAGTCTCCCTACCGGCCGAGGTTTTACCCATGTCAACTTGTGGCTCTGGTGTTCGATTGTCATTCTCGCTTACTGGAGTTTGGCTACATCCGGCTCCAACGAGCAAAAGAGCGGTGAGAGCTGAACCGATGAGAAGGCTTGTTTTGCGCTGCATAGTTTTGTTACTAAAATAAATTATTTGTATAGTGTACACGAAGTGCGTGTACTTCACAATACCGAACACGAACCCATTGACGCTATTACTACATAAAAAACTCAAGAGATCCTTCGCTGCGTTCAGGATGACAATTGTATGGTATATCGTTATACCGGTTTATCCACAGTAGGGGAGGCTTTCCCTTTCAAACTATGGTGTGTATAATAGATTGGCTTTTGTTTCACTATTTAATACTACACTTAAATAGTGAATTTATTTCTAATAACTTTTTCTTCTATGGAAGAACAAAAGGGTTTTTTCGAGTCCCTAAGCCCTAAGGCGGCTTTGGTAGTCGGGTTGGTGGGAGGTATCATGGCCCTTTGTACCATTGGGTTTTTTGTTTTATTGGTCAAAATGGAACGCGGCGGAAATCTCTTCGCAGCTAATACCAATAATAACTACGTAGCACCCGACAATGGCACTCAAAACAATAACAACAACCAGCAACCTTCAGCCGATCAGGTGTACAACGTAGGCGTCGGTCACTTCCCGGTACGAGGTAACGAAAAAGCTCCCGTCACCGTAGTGGAATTTGCCGACTTTCGCTGTCCGTTCTGTGAACGCTTCCACAACGACGCGCTCAAAGGCATGATCCAGGATTATGTGAATACGGGTAAAGTCAAATTCTATTTCCGCAGTTTCGCCTTCCTTGGTCCGGCTTCTACCGATACGCACATGGCCGCCGAGTGTGCCAACGAGCAGGGCAAATTCTGGGCAATGCATGATTGGCTCTACGATCATCAAGCCGACGAAAGTGATACGGCCTACTACTCCAAAACTAATTTGATCAAATATGCTGGTCAGGTTGGCTTGAATGTAGGTAAATTTACCACTTGTTTGAACTCCAATAAGTACTCGAGTGAGATCACCAAGGATATGACCGATGGTCAAGCTGTTGGAGTGCAGGGCACCCCTACGATCTATATCAACGGCAAACAACTAGTGGGCGCTCAGCCTTATGCTACTGTGAAAGCTGCTATCGACGCTGCCTTGGCCGCAGCCAAATAAACCAGCTTGCAATAAAATTTTCCAAAATCAGACCCTCCCCAGGGTCTGATTTTTTTGGTATACTAGAGCTATACACTACCACACTATGCGACCTACTAACCTCACCACTCGTATCTTTATCGATGGCGGAGACCAAGCCGAAACAATTCGTGCGATCGATCTGCTCGGTTTCATCGACGGGCAGACTACTAACCCGACACTCATTGCCAAAAATCCGGAAGTGCAAAAACGATTATCCGAAGAAAAAAAATTTTCCGAAGAAGAATTATACAGTCTGTACCGCGCAGTCGTGGAGTCAGTATCAGCTCATGTCCCGCACGGTTCAGTATCTATCGAGGTGTATGCTGACGAACACACAACAGCCAGAGACATGCTCGCGCAGGCGAAGAGTATGTTCCAGTGGATTTCAAACGCGCATATTAAATTTCCCATCACCACCGCCGGTCTTGAGGCTGCCGAGGAAGCGGTAAAAGAAGGTCTGCGTGTGAATATGACGCTCTGTTTTTCACAGGCGCAGGCCGCCGCGGTGTATGCGGCGACGCGGCACGCTGCCAAAGGTCAAGTATTTATTTCGCCGTTCATTGGTCGCTTGGACGATATCGGTCAAAATGGTCTTGATCTCATACGCAATTGCGTCGATATGTATCGGGTAGGGGACGGGCATGTGGAAGTACTCGCTGCCAGCATTCGTAGCCTTGATCATCTGTTCGCCTCTATGCAAGCGGGCGCCGACATTGCTACCGTGCCATACAAAGTATTGGCAGAATGGAAAGATGCAGGATTAGCGCTGCCCGGAAGCGATTTTATATACACGCCCACGCTCGCACCGATGGTATATCAACCCTATGATTTGGAAAAAAATTGGCGCACGTTCGATATTGAACACGAGCTTACTCGAAAGGGTATTCAGAAATTCGCCGCTGATTGGAGCGCGCTTATAGCATAATTTTTTCACTCACTACATTTAGTAAATAACATGTATGATTGACTTTACTTTTGTCGGCAAACACTATGCCGCTCGTGAACATAATAAAATGCAAGAAGTCCTGATGGACCAGGCCGGTGTCGGACCCGCGATACATTATTACATGATTCGCGGCGGGTCAGATCAACGTAATATTACCGTGTGGGAGCCGGGCACCATCAGCGGTGAGTATATTAAAACATACGGCCATTATCATGTGGGCGATCTTGATGAAACATATTGGATTTTGTTTGGCGAAGGCGTGGTGCTCAAACAGAAAATGGCCGTCGATGAATCAGGCAAACCAATTGAAGACGTTATTGAAGAATTTATTGCCATTGCCGTTAAACCAGGCGATAGTGTCTATATGCCGTCTGGGTATGGACATCTAGCGGTGAACACGGGCAGCACGTATTTTGTCACCGCCGACGATAGCCCGGTCAATTTCGATGAAAAAAACGCTGTTAGTATGCCCGGCCACGCTGACTACGAACCAGTAAAACGCATGCAAGGTTTTGCGTATTATGTGGTGGAGCACGAAGGGAAGCCGGCGTTGAAGCGCAATCCGAAGTATGTAGAAGTGCGAAAAGAGGATGTGGGCGGACTGTCTGTCATCTAATAACAAATGCCAAATTTCCAATGTCAAATCAAGCACAAAATTCACCTCGTTTCACGATACCCACCACCGTCGTCCTTTTCGGCATCACCGGTGATTTGGTAAAACGAAAAATTTTACCGTCTTTGTACAATTTGTATCTCAAGAAACTGCTGCCGGAAAAGGTGCAGATCTTTGGATACGGCAGACGAGCATGGAGCGACGCGAATTTGCGCGCGTATTTACTCCAAGCGCTCGCCGATGGTGGCACTATCCCCACGAACGCCGCCATTGACTTTATTAATCACTTTTTCTACGTGGCAGGGTCTTTCGAAGCGCCAGAAGGCTACCGCGAGCTCGCGGGGCGACTCGGACAAATCGACAATGTCTGGAGTTATTGCTCCAATAAATTATTTTATATTGCCGTACCACCTCAATATTACAGATCAATTGTGACACAATTGAGCAAGCACCATCTGACTGACCCCTGTAGCGCCGAAGAAGGGTGGACGCGTGTTATTTTGGAAAAGCCGTTCGGCGTAAATCGTAGAGATACTGCCGAACTCGACGTGCTGCTCGGTAAACTGCTTCGGGAAGAACAAATCTACCGTGTGGATCATTATCTGGCCAAAGAAACGGTACGAAACATTATTGGCTTCCGCTTTAGTAATTCCTTTTTAACTCCGGCGTGGAATAGCGCGCATATCGAAAAAATACACATACAACTTTTCGAGACGGCTATGATGAACGGTCGGGGCGAATTTTATGATAGTGTAGGAGCGTTGCGTGATGTAGGAGAAAATCATCTACTGCAACTGCTGGCCCTGTGCACCATGGATAATCCCGGGGCATTCACTGCCGAAAATATCCGTTCAGCCCGAGCGCAGGCGCTTGCTCGTCTCGAGCTTCCCACGAAGGAGTCTATTCGCACCGACATGGTGCGAGCGCAGTATAGTGGATATACAAGCGAGCCAGGCGTGGCACCGAATTCAAAAACTGAAACGTACTTTAAATTCAAAACGACGATGCACGATGGGATTCTCGCAGGCGTACCAATTATTATTGAGAGTGGTAAAGCGTTGCAGGAGAATCGCACGGAAATCAAAATTACCTTTAAGCATCCACACCCCTGTCTGTGTCCACCAGACCACCACCTATATAATGTTTTGCATTATCATATTCGTCCGGACGAAAGTATCAACATTCGTTTTCTTGCCAAGCAACCTGGCTTTGACTTTGTTTTACAGAAGCAAGATTTCGGTTTCGACTATGAGAAAGTGTACAATGCGCGTTCTTTTGTACCAGAGTACGAACAGGTGCTCATGGACATCATCAAGGGAGATCAAACACTGTTTATATCCACTGCCGAAGTTATGACTGAGTGGCGATTTGTAGAGCCGATCGTACGGGCTTGGCGTTCCGCAGCCGTACCGCTCATGTCCTACAAACCTGGCGAAGCATTTTCTCCAACTCTGCCAAGTGAAACCATAACGCCACTCAAAAAAGAAATTGCCATAGTGGGGCTGGGCAAAATGGGCGCGAATTTCGCGCTTAACCTACGCGAGCATGGTTGGCGGGTCGTGGGATTCAACCGCTCACCCGAAAAGACCCGTGAAATGCCCTCTCAACTCATAGA
>CAYTPE010000043.1:0-1852 GCA_964439885.1 uncultured Gammaproteobacteria bacterium | reverse complement strand
GCCTGAGGTTGCCGAAAAACTCACACCACGTCGCATTGTGTGGCTTATGGTACCGGCAGGGCATGCTGTGGATGAAGTACTTTTTGGAAAAGAAGGTTTAGTACAGGTTTTGCGCGCAGGCGACATTGTGCTCGATGCCGGTAATTCGTTTTATAAAGACAGTATTAGGCGAAGTAAAAAACTTGCTCGAAAAGGTATTCAGTTTGCCGATGTCGGTTTTTCCGGAGGTCCGGTAGGAGCTCGATCCGGCGCATGCTTCATGGTTGGGGGTAGTCGGGCGCTATTCAATGTTTTGCGTGAGTTGTTTTTGGATGGAGCGACTGTCGGTGGGGTGGAGCATTTCGAAGGCGCCGGAGCGGGTCATTTTGTGAAAATGATTCACAACGGTATCGAATACGGTATGATGCAAGCTCTGGCCGAAGGTTTCAGTATTCTTAAAAAATCACCCTTCAAACTCGACCTCACTCGGGTGGCTGAGGTATATAACCACGGCAGCGTTATTGAGTCACGGCTCGTCGCCTGGCTGCGTGATGGATTCAAAAAGTACGGTGCCGATCTCAAAGCCATTTCGGGTGTCGTCGATCAAACTGGAGAAGGGAAGTGGACAGTCAAAACCGCTCACGAGTACGGCGTGGCCGACAAAGTAATACACGAGGCATTATTGTTTCGTGATCGTTCCCACACCAAACCATCGTACGCCGGCAAAATAGTATCCGTAATTCGCAATCAGTTCGGTGGACACAAGGCCGCTACACCTTCTTCTCTTAGGGGAAGGGCGGGGGATGGGGTAGTGAGGCGAAAGAAAAAGTAAAAATGAACAGGTTACTCTGAACAGTAAAACGATGTCACGAATTATTGTTAGAAAATCTCGTTGGTTACATAATAGTCTAATATAAAAATATCATGTTCACACAAATTTTCGACATCTCACTCCCTCTCAATAAAGACACCGTTATTTTTCCGGGAGACGCGCCGCTCACCATACAGCCGGTGCACCACGCAGGTAAACCGTTGCCGCGACTGTCGCGTATGTCACTTGGTTCTCACACCGGTACCCACGTAGACGTACCGTCGCACTTTATTGCCGAGGGTAAAACGCTCGATCAGATTTCACTCGATCATTTTATCGGTGAATGCCGCGTGCTCGATCTCACCACGTGTGAGAGCATTATCACAGCGGATGATTTGGCACGGCATACTATTCAAGCGGGGGAGCGCATCCTTCTCAAAACCAAAAACTCTTTTACCGATCGAACGCGCTTTGTTGATTCCTATGTCTGTTTGGATGAATCAGCAGGCCAGTATTTGGTGGAACGTAAAGTCAGTTTAGTCGGCATCGATTATTTGTCTATCGAAAAGCCGGCCGCTCCAGGGCACCCGGTGCACACCGCACTGCTTGGCAGCGATATTCCTATTTTAGAAACAATTTTACTGGAACAGGTTGAACCGGGTAGCTATTTTCTCGTTGCCCAACCACTCGCCTTTACCGCTCTTGACGCTTCGCCGGTGCGTGCACTATTATTACGCTAGTTTTTATTAAATGTATTCTATGAAGAAAATCACTCTTTTTGTCGTTTCCGTAGTTTTACTTGGTGCCGGTTGCACGCTTTTGACGCAGCAGTCGCCGCTACCAGATGTACGGAAACCAGTCCCCAATACTACTACGACTGTTCCGGTGCAAAGTGACAAACAGACTACCGCACCGGGGTCTACCACCACACTGACGGTGGCGTGGCAGCCGCGTGCCGAGCTCGCTGATCAACATTTTTTTGTGACGACGCCAAGCGATGCGGTGCGTTATTGGCAGGTTGGTACGATAAACGGAAAGGCGTATGCCGGTTCCATGCTTATC
>CAYTPE010000042.1:0-10332 GCA_964439885.1 uncultured Gammaproteobacteria bacterium | reverse complement strand
GCCCAAAGGACTACATGCCATGCTATTACAAACCCGTCGGACTGCCAAATGGTGCATATATTCGCGAGGGGAATACGAGTAGAAGAATTACGGACAGTGAATTCAGAACATATGTGGCAACTTCTAAAGAGTTCCAATTCGATCTATCTGAGGCGCGCAATACGCATAAAGACGATATCGCAATTCCAAAAGTTTCTGAACTCCTTCAACAGAGTGAGGCCCAAGTTCAAAGAGGAGCAACTCACACTGTAAACGATACGACCCTCGAAAATTTAGGGATCATTTCTTTGTTTGATGGTGGCTACAACCCAACTGTTGGAGGATATTTAATATTCTCAAAAAACAATCCTCAGAATATTAATCCATTTGATCGTTATATAGTTCGCTGTGTTCGTTATGCAGGTAGTGATCCCTCGTCGAAAATAATCGATGCTGCCGATATTGTAGGCACGCTCGACGCCCAAGTCGATGCTACCTATAAATTTGTTTTGAAAAATATTGCCAAGAACGCTGTTATTGTGGGGACAAAACGCATTGAACGTTATGAATATCCAGAGGAAGCTATTCGAGAGTTAATTGCCAACGCAATTATTCATCGTGATTATAAAATCATCGAAACGTATACACAAATACGAGTATTCCAAGATCGTATTGAGATAATAAACCCCGGTTCGCTTCCTCCTGGCGTTACCGTAGATAATATTAAAGAAGCGCAGTTTAGCCGCAACTCCATGATCGCCGCTCGATTGAAAGATATGCGTTATCTAGAGGAATACGGACGCGGTATTGATATAGTGATCAAAAAAATGTCAGATTGGGGTTTGCCTGAGCCATTATTCAGAAATTCCGTAAATAGTTTTGAGGCCATTCTTTTAGGCTCTACTTATTGCGATATTAACGATCGCCAAGCAAAAGTAATTGATGTGTTACTCATAAAAGGACGTTTAACAGTTCATGATTGTCAAAAGATATTGAAAGGCACACCCCGAGCGACTATTAATAGCGATTTAAAAAAATTAAGAGATTTGGGGATTTTGGTTCCTAATGGCGCTTCAGTTAATACTTACTATACACTAGCCTTTTAGGTTCTTGTAAATTCTTTTAGAGGCTTCTAGAGGCAATTTTAAAAAGCCTTTAGATTAAGCCCAAAATAAGACGTTTTTATTGATTTTCTCCTGTTGAGATTTTAGAGGCAAATATATGGAATCAGTGTCAAAAAAATTTTCCACCCAAGGCGGATTAGCCGCGGGATGGAAAGAAACCGAAATTGGGCCTATTCCGGAAGAGTGGGACATTTTAAGTTTAAAAGAAGTTTTAAGCGAAAAAGGGTACATTAGAGGTCCTTTTGGATCTTCCTTAAGACGAGCTGAATTAAAAAATGAGGGGATACCCGTGTACGAACAACAAAATGCTATTTATAATCATAGAGATTTTAGATTTTTTATAGACAAAGATAAGCACAAAGAACTTTTAAGATTCACCGTTCGCCCGAATGATCTAGTCATCAGCTGTTCAGGTACGATTGGAAGGACTACGATTATTTCTAAAAATGACCCGGTCGGTATTATTAGTCAGGCACTTCTTATTTTGCGTCCAAATACAAAAAGAATTGATCCGATCTTCTTTAAATATTTTTTTACATCAAAAGTTGGACAACACTCAATAACTTCACGTTCGATGGGTAGTGTACAAGTGAATATCGCAAACAGAGAAATTATAGAAAGTATAAAAATGGCAGTGCCAAGTAATTTAACCGAACAAACCCGCATCGCCGAAATCCTCTCCTCGCTCGATGATAAAATAGAACTCAACCGACGGATGAATAAAACATTGGAAGAAATGGCGAGCGCGTTGTTCAAACGGTGGTTTGTGGATTTTGAATTTCCTGATGAGAACGGTAAACCGTATAAGTCGAGTGGGGGGAAGATGGTGGAGAGTGAGATGGGTGAGGTGCCGGAGGGGTGGAGGGCGGGGTGCCTAGGTGATGTGATTAAAAATTTCGACTCTCAGAGAGTCCCTTTATCTAATCGTGAGAGAGTAAAGAAACAGGGCGTATTCCCTTATTATGGAGCAACTTCAATAATGGATTATGTGAATGAATACATTTTTGACGGTGAATTTCTTCTAGTCGGGGAAGATGGATCGGTAGCGAAAGAAGACGGTAAACCATTTACTCAGTTTGTCACAGGTAAGATTTGGGTCAACAACCATGCGCATGTATTGCAAGGGGTAAATGGTTTTTCTACGGAGTTTATTAAAATTTTTCTTGACCGAATTGATATAACACCTTTTGTTACAGGTGCTGTTCAACCAAAATTAAATCAGGCAAATATGAACAGTATTCCGATTTTGATTCCAAATAAAGAAGTTCTAAAAAGATTTAACGAAATTGCGGCTTCCTTTTTTCGTATTATTCTTGCAAACGAAAAAGAAAATAGCAATTTATCAAAGATCCGAGATTCTCTTTTGCCAAGGTTAATGAGTGGGAAAATTAGAGTTTAATATTTATTCATTTTTATTTATAAATATGGATACTCCTCAAATTCAAAAAAATTTACTTGTGACCGCAAACCCTCCAGTGTATGAAGCTGTTTGGGCAGTCGGTGTACTAAAACCAAAAATTGAACCAAATGGGCTTAATTTTTCAAATCAATTGGATGTAAAAGGCACAGCTTTCTGGTTGCAAAATGAAAAAATATTAATTACGTGTGCACATGTAGTAACCGACCTATTAGGTGCACAACCGGAAATTACCGGCCTTCTTTTTGTTGGAAAAAATGGAGATTATACACGTGCCTTTATCCCAATTATTGATCATGCACACGATTTGGCGGTGTTGCAGTTTGCAGATCAAACAATTAGAGAAAAACAAACTGGCGGTTTACTCATTGCAGAACAGCATTCAAGTATAGGTGAAAAAGTTGCTTATGCTGGTTTTCCATTTGGAATGCAACTATTAGCAGAAAGACACGCGCCAACTTATACCGAAGGAATTATAAGTTCTGAAATAAAAAATTTAGGTTTTAGAAAGGAGTTGCAGATATCGGGTCCAGTTGCTGGTGGTTTTAGTGGCTCACCAATAGTAAGCTTCTCTGAGCCACAAAAAGTTCTTGGTGTGCTGGCCAATAGTCCGTCTAAAGAAGCTGGCGACGCTAATATTTTTATGGCAATTTCTTGGGAACATATTAAAGCTCTAGCAAGTTTGGCTCAATCTTAATTTATGAACAATAAAAAATACACCGAATCCGATCTTGAAAACGCTACACTTGAATGGCTCGAAGAAATTGGCTATTCGGTTGCTTTTGGGCCTAATTTGGCACCCGATGGCGAAACTCCCGAGCGAAAAACGTATCAAGATGTTGTTTTGGTAGATCGTCTGCGCGCGGCCATAGCGCGCATCAATCCAAAAATTCCCAAAGTAGCCCAAGATGACGCGGTGGAAAAAATCGTTGCCTTGCCATGGTCTAAGCCAACACTCATCGAGGTCAATCAGGCATTTCATAAAATGCTCACCGATGGTGTGGATGTTGCCTATAAAGACGAGCATGATTTTTTGAAAGGCGATAAAGTGTATGTAGTGGATCAGAAGAACCTGACCAATAATGATTGGTTGGCGGTAAATCAATTTACCGTCATAGAAAACAATCATAACCGCCGACCGGATGTGGTGGTGTTTATAAATGGTTTGCCAGTTGCAGTTTTTGAATTAAAAAATCCAGCCGACGCTGCCGCTACGAATCGCCACGCCTTCAACCAAATTCAAACATACAAAACCGACATTCCGTCACTGTTTGCGTATAACGAACTCTGCATACTCGCCGACCAGATTAAGAGCGGCCTCGTGGGTACTATTTCCAGTGACATGGATCGCTTTATGGCTTGGAAAAGTATTGATGGAAAAACGACGGCCAAAACCGACGACGTGGAAGTGCTTATCAAAGGCATGTTTGCTCCCGAGCGCATTCTGGATATTCTCACCAATTTTATCGTTTTTGAAAACGAAAAAGACAGCCAAAATAATGTTACCAAAATTGTAAAAAAAGTAGCCGCGTATCATCAGTATTTTGCCGTGAATCGCTCGGTTGCCTCCACCGTGCGCGCGGCCGCCGATGCGCCACAACCAGAGATGGTAAAAGAACACCCGGCGCAGTACGGTTTTGCGAGCAGCGAAGAGCAGCCGCTGGGCGATAGGCGAGCGGGGGTGCTGTGGCATACCCAAGGATCGGGCAAGTCCCTTTCCATGGTTTTTTACGCGGGCAAAATTATTCAAGTTCTGCATAACCCTACATTGGTAGTTCTTACCGACCGCAACGATCTTGACGGGCAACTTTTCGATGTATTTTCTAAATGCAGCGACTTGCTCCGGCAAATACCGAGGCAAGCCCACGATCGCAAAGAGCTCAAAGAGTTTTTAACGGTCGCTTCGGGTGGGGTAGTGTTTACCACTATTCAAAAATTTTTCCCTGAGCACAAAGGTGATGCCCACCCACAATTATCGGACAGAAAAAATATCGTCGTGATTGCCGACGAAGCGCACCGCAGCCAGTACGACTTTATCGACGGTTTTGCCAGGCACATGCACGATGCGCTCCCCAATGCTTCGTTTATTGGCTTCACGGGCACGCCGATTGAATTATCTGATAAAAATACTCGTGCCGTGTTTGGCAACTACATAGATATTTACGATATCGCCCAGGCAGTGGCCGATAAAGCAACCGTGCCTATTTACTATGAAGCACGTTTGGCCAAAATGGTGCTGCTCAAAGAAGTGACGCCTAAAATTGATAAGGATTTTGAAGAGCTTACCGAGGGTGAAGAAATGGAGAAGAAAGAAATGCTCAAAAGTAAATGGGCACGGCTCGAAGCGATGGTAGGCTCGCAAAAACGTATTGCCCTCATCGCGCAGGATGTGGTGGCACATTTTGAAGCTAGACAAGCCAGTATGGACGGTAAGGGTATGTTTGTGGCTATGAGCAGGCGCATTGCTGTAGAGCTGTACGACGAGATTGTGAAACTGAGACCGCAGTGGGCGAGTGGTGATATCAATAAAGGATTTATTAAAGTGGTAATGACCGGCAGCGCAAGCGACCCGGCACAGTATCAAAAACACCTATACACCAAAGAAGATCGTGAGCTCTTGGCACGTCGCATGAAAGATCCCAAAGACGAGCTCAAATTTGTGATTGTGCGCGACATGTGGCTCACCGGTTTTGACGCGCCTTCCATGCACACCATGTATATTGATAAACCCATGCACGGGCATGGACTCATGCAGGCAATCGCGCGCGTAAACAGAGTGTATAAAGATAAACCGGGCGGCCTCGTGGTGGATTATTTAGGCATTGCGCAGTCTCTCAAAGAGGCGCTGTCGCACTACACCAAGGTGGGTAAAGGATCGCCAACAGTAGACAAAGAGAAAGCGACTGCGGTAATGCTAGAAAAGTTTGAGTTATTACAAGCACTGTATCATGGGTTCAAGTACGATACCTACTTTACCGGTAAAGCCAGTGTGAAAGCGTCGGTGGCCGGCAGTGCTATGGATTATATTTTAGGTTTGGAAAACGGTAAAAAGCGTTACATGCAAGCCGTGAGCGAGTTATCGCAAGCGTTTGCGCTCGCCGCGCCAAGCGACGAAGCATTGCGTATCCGTGATGAGGTGGCTTTTTTCCAAACAATTCGCGCGATGCTCGCAAAATTTGAACAGCAAGGCGGTCTTGGCGGCCCCACGGAAGACGATTACGACATGGCGATAAAACAAATTGTGTCCGATGCTGTTGCGTCTGAAAAAGTCATAAATATCTTTGATGCGGCCGGGCTGAAGTCGCCCAACATTGCTATACTCTCTGATGAATTTTTGGAAGAAGTACAAAATCTGGATCGGAAGAATCTCGCGCTAGAGGTATTGCGCAAGCTGCTCAATGACGAAATCCGCACTATGGAAAAGAAATTTTTAGTAAAGTCGCGTTCGTTTTCCAAAATGCTTGAAGATACCATTCGTCGATATCAAAATCAGACTATCGAGGCAGCGCAAGTGATTGTGGAGTTGGTTGAACTCGCAAAAAAGATTCGGAGCGAAAAGGAGAGAGGTGTTGATTTAAAATTAAGTGAGGAAGAAGTGGCTTTTTATGACGCATTGTGCGAAAATGAAAGTGCCGTGAAAGAATTGGGCGACGCAACCTTAAAAAAGATTGCTCAGGAATTAGTTGTAATGCTCCGCAAGAACACAACCATCGACTGGACTCTCAAGGAGAGTGTACGGGCAAAGCTGCGTGTCTATGTCAAAAAATTACTCAATAAGTATCAATACCCGCCCGACAAGCAAGAAGCGGCGACGAAGACAGTGCTTGAACAGGCGGAGGTGCTGTGTAGGGATTGGACGGGTAATTAATTTGTTAATAAATTAAAATTTTGTTTATGAAAAAAGATAATAAAACAATTGGAGTTACTATTCGTTTTTTTACAAACGATCTTCCGGATAAAGTTGGTGGCAAACAAAATCAAGTTCCTTTTTGGACTTGTGGGAACGTCCACCTAGAAGCTAATCCCACAAAAGGGATAGGAACGCAAGATGAAATGTTTAATTATTTTGATGATATTCCCCGAGCAATTAAAATTGTTCTTAGTCGGGCAAAATTAGTAGCCGTTGAAGATGTTGCGTACGGTATGAGAGCACTACACAGACGTTCGAAAAAATAAAATTTTATGTCCCAGACAAATTTCGCCGTAAACCTCGTCAAAGGCAAAATTGCCGAAACTGTTTTTGCACAAATGTTGCGCGAGACCAAAGCATTTACGGTTTTGGAGTTCGGTTATGAAAAAATAATTCCAGAAATGATTCAACAAGGTTACAGCGAGAAAAACGAAATGATAGAAACGTTGCGAACCGCCCCTGATTTTGCTGTGATTGAACTAAAAACAAAACATGTTAAGTTGATAGAGGTTAAATTTCAGCATAACCTTAACATGTCGTATGTTCTTAAGGATGCTGAAAGGATGCACAAATCTTGGAACCCATCGTATTTGTTCGTCGCAACATTGGGAGGGTTTTATTTTGACGATATTGAGGCAATTATAAAAAATAAAGGTGCCATATCTCCATTATCAAAAGAATTGGTACCTGAAATTATTCAGAAAAAATATTTGCAAATTTTAAAAGATTTTGAAAAAAATAACTAACCCTATGCTCCTCAAACTCTACCTCATCGCCCTGCCCGTCTTCTTCGGCATCGACATGATTTGGCTCGGGCTGGTGGCTAAAAATTTTTATAATAAACATCTGGGGTATATCATGACGCCCAATGTGAATTGGGCGGCGGCGATTGTGTTTTATCTGCTCTTTATATTCGGCTTGGTGGTATTCGTCGTATCACCAGGAATGGAAAAAAATTCATGGGTGCGCGTAGCGCTCACCGGCGCGCTGTTTGGTATCGTGACCTACGCCACCTACGACCTCACAAACTTGGCCACCGTGAAAAACTGGCCACTCATCGTCACGGTGGTAGATCTCGCGTGGGGAGCGGTGCTCTCGGCACTTGTCGCTACCATTACGTTTCTTATCGCCAAAAAATTCGGCCTATGAATCCGTACATCAGCCTCGCCCTGTTTGTATGGGGCTACATGACAGTGTGGTTTATCATCTCACTCATCAAAAAGCGCAATGACGTAGCCGACATCGCGTGGGGGCTTGGGTTTTTGTTCGTGTCCATGCGCGCATACTCACTCACTCCGCACGGCCCAACCACCGATGTCGAATCGGTTGCTCTCATTGTTAGTCTCATGGTAGCCATCTGGGGAATTCGACTCGCGTATCATATATATAGACGTAATCATGGCAAGCCGGAAGATTACCGCTATGCCAAGTGGCGCAGCGAATGGGGAAAGTGGTTTGTGTTGCGTTCGTACGCGCAAGTATATGTGTTGCAAGGCTTCCTCATGTACATCATCGCGTTGCCGGTCATGGTGATACAGATCAGTAACGCCTATATATTTGGTCCGCTTGAGTATATTGGTATAGCGGTGTGGGCCGTTGGGTTTTTGTGTGAATCTGCGGCCGACCGGCAGCTCGCGCTATTTGTACGCGATTCAAATAACACAGGAAAAATAATGCAGAGCGGACTCTGGAAATATTCGCGCCACCCCAATTATTTTGGCGAGGTTACGCAGTGGTGGGGGATATGGATAATTTCGCTCGGCGTGGGTGGGTGGTGGGCAGTGGTTGGGCCGCTCACGATTACTTTTTTGATTTTGTTTGTTTCGGGCGTGCCGCTGCTCGAAAAGAAAATGGCTGAGAAGCCGGAGTTTGCGGAGTACAAACGGAAGACAAGCGTGCTGGTGCCGTGGTGGCCGAAGAAATAATTTTTTCCTCTGTCACGTCTGTCATCCTGAACTTGTTTCAGGATCTTCACTTGTCATCCCGACGCCACAGGAGGGATCTCTGTCCAATTGTCATCCCCGCGCGACAGTCCGCCTTTGGCGGAAAGGCAGGGATCTATCGCCGCTGTGTCGCCACGCTTGCGGCGGGCGTTACTTTTTTGCTCGTCCAAAAAAGTAACCAAAAAAGACTCCGAGCTGATGTCCGTCGGCTCGTAGTGACCCGATTCGTCCTTGTTCGAACTCAAATGAGCAGAGTCGCATTTCGTCCGTCCCGCCCTTCGGGGCGGGATCACTCGTCCTCATCGCGTCACTACGGCCGCCGGCCATATGCTCGGGCCCTAAGACGGCAGCGTTGCTGTGCATATGTTGGGCATCGATAATCTTTACCAGGTAACAATTGGGGTGTAGTGTATAGAAAGAGCGTGCGGCAGAATTGCATGGCACGGTGGTAAATAGCATAATCTTTATTTTTTATTTACATCATATGACCTGTCGAAATTGTGGCGCTGTGGTGGCGGCCAATCAATTGTTTTGCTCTAAGTGTGGCACCGAGGTAAAAGAAGTGGTAAATGCAATGGCGCAGAGCAGCACTCCCATGGTGTCAACCGCGCCGTCAGCCTCATCGCCTGCCGGTGCGAGCGGGCTGTGTCAGCGTTGTGGTGTGCGCGCGCAAACTAAATATATGGAATTTTATTATAACATCGGCATGTTGATAGCGCGCCGCTTCGGATCGGTAAAAGGAAATTTGTGTAAAAATTGTATTAATAAAGTATTTACCGAGTTCACCGTCAAAAATCTATTTCTGGGCTGGTGGGGTACCATTTCTCTTTTCGCCACCGCTTTTTATATGATTAATAACGTAGCTCGCTTTCTCTTTACACTCGGTATGCAGAAGCCAACGGCCGACGCCTTGGCCGAGATAGGGGTGCGCGCACCATAACTCGAGTCAGTTAGCACGTGTCCTATGACTACACCATTTCTCAAACAATCTTTCGGTTGGGGATTTATTCTTTGGCTTATTGGCTACGTGCTCGGCATCGTGGCATACATACTCGTGCCGGCGGCGTATATTGGGTATGTGGTCACACCCATTGGGGTACTTATTACCCTTCTCGTGCTTTTCAAAAAAATACACGGTCCGAATGTGGCGTACTACGCCCGCATCGCTGTAGTATGGACTCTGGTGGCTGTGGTCTGTGATTTTCTGTTCCTGGTGATTTTGTTCAAAGTGGGTTCCATATATTACAAGTTCGATGTGTATCTCTACTACGCACTTACCTTTGCTTTGCCCATTGCCGTTGGTTTTTTCAAACAGAGAAAAATAATATAGTTGATTTTTTCACAAAAAGTTGGTGGCGTAATAAGTAGAGTGGTGGGAGGTCTTATACTTCAGACATTCTATGAAAGGCTTTCATCTCAATATCGAACAAGCAACTATAGACAATACTGACTATCGCCGCGTGCTCTATACGTCGCACTACATGCAGCTCGTGGTAATGTGCCTACGACCCGGGGAAGAAATCGGCAACGAAGTGCACGGGCTCGATCAGTTTATTCGCGTCGAAGCGGGGAGTGCCAAGGCGGTGCTGAATAATGGTGAAACCGAATACAGCCTGAATGCCGACGAAAGCATCATCGTGCCGGCGGGTAATTGGCACAATATCATCAATACTGGTAGTCGCGATCTCAAGCTCTATACCATCTACGCCCCGCCCGACCACAAAGACGGTACGGTGGAAAAAACGAAGGCCGACGAAGTGGAGGAACATTTTGATGGCAGAACCACCGAATAATTTGTGCTGCCTGCTCGGCGGGAGTATACTGTGCGTATAGGAACTCATAGCGAGTTTCGCCCATTGTCATTCTGAGCTTGCCTGCGTCTACCTGCGCAGACAGGCAAGCAGGCGTAGCGAAGAATCTAAGTTCAATTGGACAAAATAACGTCGCTTAGATCTTTCC
>CAYTPE010000041.1:6594-10419 GCA_964439885.1 uncultured Gammaproteobacteria bacterium | reverse complement strand
GTCAAACCCAACATTACTCGAAATGTTGAAGGCTGGCGTGCATTTTGGTCACCAAAAGAGCCGCTGGCACCCAAAGATGGAACAATACCTCTTTGGCGTTCGCAATGGTGTACACATCATTGACCTCGACAAGACCGTGGAAGAGCTTACCAAAGCCGCCGGTTTTGCCAAAACCCTCGCCGCCAAAGGCAAGGTTATTTTATTTGTTGGCACCAAACGCCAAGCGCGCGATATTATCAAGGCTGCTGCCGAAAGTTGCGAAATGCCATATCTCGTCGAGCGCTGGGTAGGCGGTCTGCTCACCAATTTTGATGAATTCAAACGTCGTTTAAAGAAGTACAAGGGTCTTAAAGAAATGTTCGCGACTGGTGAAATCGAAAAGTATACCAAAAAAGAACAAGCCATGTTCAAGAAGCAAGTTGAAAAAATGGATCGCTACTTGGCTGGTTTGGTCAACCTCGATCGTATCCCCGACGCGCTGTACGTTGCCGATATCCGCGTGGAAAAAACCGCTGTTACCGAAGCACGCCGTACGAAAGTACCAATGGTGGCAGTATGCGACAGCAATGTGGATCCGACTAAGGTGCAGTACCCGATTCCAGCCAACGATGACGCGGTGAATGCCATTAAAATGGTAGCCGATGTGATCACCGAGGCAGTGAAAGAAGGTAAGGCCGAATTCGAAAAAAATAAAACGACCAAAGTCGTTGAACTCAAAAAAGACGAAACTACTCACGAGTCCGCTGCTACGCAGATAAAGGAATCCAAAGTCAAACCGGCCCCCAAAAAAGAACGCAAGGCCGAAAAGAAGAATGATGTGGTATAATAGACACATCAATCAGTTGTCATCCCCGACCACGATCGGGGATCCGTCGGTCACTCATGTGCCAACGTGGATTCCCGCCTTCGCGGGAATGACATATTAGAAAAATATATTTTGATTATATGACAATTTCCGCTTCTGATATCTCCAAACTCCGCGCCTCCACCGGCGCCGGTATGATGGATTGTAAAAACGCTCTTGAAGAAGCCGGTGGCGATATGGACAAGGCTGCCGATATTTTGCGTAAAAAAGGTATTGTGAAAGCCGCCAAACGCGCGGACAAAGTGGCCGCCGATGGTCGCGTGGACGCAATGGTAAATGCCGACGAAAGCGCCGGTGCTGTTGTCGAAGTGAATTGCGAAACAGACTTCGTAGCCAAAAGCGACGACTTCATCACCTTTAGCAAAGATGTTGCCGCAATTGTGGTAGACAATAACCCTGCCGACCTCGAAGCCCTGAGTGGCCAAAAATTACCAAATGGCAAAACCGTGGCTGAACAGGTAAGTGAACTCACGCTCAAGATTGGTGAAAAAATTTCCGTACGTCGTTTTACTCGTTTCGCGGCTGTCGCTGGCAACAAAGTATATATGTATCAGCACGGCACCAAAATCGGTACGCTCGTTGAACTCTCTGGTGCTGACGCGAGCGTTGGTGTTGATGTGGCGATGCATGTGGCCGCGAGCAATCCAAAGTATTTGAAACGCGACGAAGTATCGGCCGCTGATATCGCCGCTGAAAAAGCCGTTTACGAAGAACAGCTCAAAGCACAAAATAAACCAGCCAACATCATCGAAAACATCGTGAAGGGCAAACTCGACAAGTATTACAGCGAAGTTACCTTACTCGAGCAACCGTTCATCAAAGATGAAGATAAAAAAGTTGAGCAGTTTGTGAAAGAAAAGGGCGGCGCTATTGCCCGCTTCGCTCGCTACGAGCTCGGTGAAGGTATTGAGAAGGTTACGAAAGATTTTGCCACTGAAGTTGCGGAGCAGTTGAAATAAAACAGTGCTCATCCGAATATGCGCAAATAACACTCGGCCGTTGTGCCGGGTGTTTTTTTCTGGTAGAATCTTGTTGTATTGTCATCCTGACTAAGGATTGTCATTCTGAACTTGTTTCAGAATCTTTAATGATTACTCGTGAAGATGCTGAAATAAATGCAGCATGACAATTTGATAGTACATTTGATTTTGATTTTTTTATGCACTCACTTCACGTAAAAAAAGAACGTGTCGGCCCGATTCGCGGGCGTCATCCGTGGGTTTTTTCCGGCGCGCTCAAAGCCATCCCCGAAGGTTTGGTAAGCGGTGATCCGGTCGTGTTGGTTGACGACGCCGGCACATTTTTAGCGCAGGGCTATTTCAATTCCTATTCCCAAATCGCGGTCCGCTTATGGAGTTGGGACGTGAATGAAGTAATCAATCAAGATTTTTTTACTCGTCGCGTAAAGCAAGCGTTCGAATTGCGAACCCACTTTGTGTTACATACAGAAACTAACGCGTGCCGTGTGGTGTATGCCGAAAATGATCTGCTGCCCGGATTAGTCGTCGATAAATACGCCGATTACCTCGTGGTGCAATTTCATACCAAAGGTATTGAGCGATATAAAAAAGAAATTCAAGAAGCGCTGGTGAGTGTGATAAAGCCAAAAGGGATTCTCGAGCGCGTGGATGTAAAAAAAGACGCTCGAGAACAAAATGACGTTTTGTCGGTAGGGGCGCACGGCCGTGCGCTCCTACAATGGGGCGATGTCCCCGACGCGGTCAAAATCAAAGAAAATGGTTATACCTTTATAGTCGATATCAAAACCGGACAGAAAACGGGATTCTTCTTGGACCAGCGCGATAAGCGTCAAGCACTCACCAAATATGTAAAGGATAAAAAAGTGCTCAACTGTTTTTCATATACGGGTGGGTTCTCCGTGTATGCGTTGGGGGCGGGAGCCAGCCATGTAGTGAGTGTTGACGCGTCCGAACCGGCTTTAGAGCTCGCCGAACAAAATGTGAAAGTCAATAAGCTCGATGCTGAAAAATGTGAATTTATTTTGGCAGATGTGAAGGAGTATTTGGCCGACTTGGTGGCCTCGGCGCCACACGCGACGGCAAACTCCACTCAACCTCCCCTTCGTAAGGGGAGGGGGGCAAGCGGGACTCTCCTGCCCGAGCAGGGGCGAATGATGGCGGGAGTATTTGATGTGATCATTCTCGATCCACCTGCATTTGTGAAAGATCGGCATAAAATAAAAGAAGGTTTGCAAGGGTATCGCAAAATTAATGAACAAGCACTGCGCATACTTCCGCCGGGGGGAATTCTGCTCACGTGTTCGTGCTCGGCGCATGTTTCGCTCACTGATTTTCGCTACATGCTTACCGAAGCCGCCGCTCGCGCCGGCCGCACGGTGCAAATAATCGAAACATTCACGCATGGCATCGACCATCCGGAGCTTTCCGCGTATACCGAAGGGGAGTACTTAAAATGTTTGTTTGTGAGAGTGTGGTAAAAATGGTATACTTTAATGAATCAGGAATCACGAATCATGAATTATGGTTGTGTATTCCTAATTCCTAATTCCTAATTCCTCTCCACACTATGGTCAACATCGCCATCAACGGTTTCGGTCGCATTGGGCGCCAGGCTTTTCGGGCAGCGTGGACGCACAAAAAAGTTGCCATTGTCGCCATCAACGACCTGACTGATACGAAGACACTAGCGCATTTATTGCGCTACGATACGGCGTATGGCACTTGGGATCGGGCCATCAGCTACGATGAGCAACATATCATTGTCGATAAAAAGAAAATTCCTGTCTTCGCCGAAAAAGATCCGGCACTTTTGCCGTGGAAGGATCTGAAGGTGAATGTAGTGCTCGAGTGTACGGGGCGTTTTACCGACAAAGAAGGCGCCGAAAAGCACATCGCGGCGGGAGCCAAGCGAGTAATTATTAGTGCTCCGGCCAAAGGCGGTGGAGTGCCAACGTATGTACGCTCGGTCAACGATAGCGA
>CAYTPE010000041.1:0-6584 GCA_964439885.1 uncultured Gammaproteobacteria bacterium | reverse complement strand
CGATAGCGACCTCGCCAAAGATGAATCCACCGTTATCAATAACGCTTCATGCACCACCAATTGTATTTCTCCGGTCATGGCCGTGCTCGAAGAAACATTTGGCATCGAAAAAGCGATGATGACCACGGTGCACGGCTACACGGCTGACCAGAATCTGCAGGATGGTCCCCATAAAGATTTACGTCGGGCGCGTGCCGCCGCTGAAAATATCGTACCGACCACCACCGGTGCGGCCATTGCTACGACCGAAGCAATTCCAGAGTTGCAAGAAAAATTTGATGGTTTATCCATTCGCGTTCCGGTTCCCACAGTTTCGCTTTCGGATATGACGGTCTTGCTCAAACGCGATGTCACAATCGAAGAAGTAAATAAAGTACTGCGCAAAGCCGCCGCGTCACGACGTTTCAAAAATATTCTTTCTACCACTGACGAACCACTGGTGTCGTCCGATTTTATCGGCAATACCCATTCGGCGATTGTTGATACATCGCTCACCAATGTGGTGGGTGGCAATCTGGTAAAAGTAGTAGCGTGGTACGATAACGAAGCCGGCTACTCACATCGTCTGGTTGAGCTTGCCGAGGAATTTCTCTAATGGTACAGTACCTGCCTCACAAGCGAAGAGGGCGCTTACGCGCCCTTTTTTATTAGATAGCCGCAGTATGAGTAAAATGAAAAGCGCTTCATACTTGACAAAAGCTGATAAATGTGGTACTATGATTTGTTATTTTTTTAATCCCATATGTTTAAAATAAGTTTAAAAACTATGTACAAACAAATTGTGAGCGCCTTTGTAGCGGCCGCAGTGCTTTCGAGCGTCGGTGCTACTCCTGTTCGTGCGGTGGAGGCAGATCTTCTGGCCGCGCCCAGCAACTTGATGTTTGTAGACAAAACTGCTACGTCAGTGACGTTGCAATGGACAGATAACTCCAAATCGGAAACTGATTTTGTGATTTACGAATCCAGCGACGGCGTCACTTTTAACAGTGTTAACGTTCCTTCAAATGATACGAATGGAGTCGGTGGCACACAACAGTACGTGTACAACCAATTAACTCCAGACACGGGCTACTGGTTCAGAGTCGTTGCGCATGATGCTAATAATAATGCCGACTCAGCTCAGGCAGAAAATTCTTCTCCTGTTATAACGTATGCTGCCAAACCAGGTGAGCCAACCGTCGGGGTAATTACTACCGACTCAATTCGCCTTACGCTCAATGAAAATGGTAATCCAGTATATACCCAATACGCCGTGCTTTATACCGATGAGACTGCTAACCATGGCAGCGCGGTAGACCAATTTGGTATCGCTAACCCAGATGCCGGGATAGTCTACATGACAAAAGCTGATTGGGATGCAACCGGCTTGGTGAGGGGCTTAAAAGCCGGGCACACGTATTATTTTAGAATTTTTTCCATCAATAGCGACGGTGAATCTCCACAAAATACCACTGCGTATCTCGATACCAACGAAATAATGACCTTAGGAGACCCCACCAAGCCTGCGGTACCAATGATCTCCAACGCTTCAGCCAATGATAATACTATTACGGTGAGCTGGAAAGCGAATCCGCAGCCAGGAACCGAAACCAAATACGTAGTCGGCTATTCTAAAGATAATGGCAATACATTTACCGATGTTGAGCTGCCATTGGCAGGAGACGGCAGCCCCGATGTGTGCGTGGGAGAATTGGGACCCGTTATCGGGTGTTATCAATATACGTTCGGTAGCTTAGATTGGAACGCGCAATACACGCTGCGTGTTGCCACAAAAGATGATAATAATATCTCCGACTATTCCTCGGGTTATGCTCAAACGGCGTACAATGCGCCAGTGGCACCAACCGTCAGTAATGTTACCGACAGCAGCGCGGACATCACGCTTGGTAAAGACGGCAATCCAAATAACACCACCTACCTCGTTGGTCTTAAAAAAGTATTTTCGGATGGTACATTTGGTCCCATATATTTTGTGAACGCCGACGGCAGTTTAGCTGATGATCGAAAGGGCGTTAACGTTAGGTTTACATCAAAAACCATATCAGATTGGGGTACAGTAACCGTGAAAGGACTTGATTCCATCACTTCATATGTCGCGTTTGCAATGGTCGCGGATGGAGATAAAAAAATATCACCTATTAGCGCTATTTTCAAAACCCTCGTTGCGAACGTGCCAGTTGATAATGGCGGTGGCTCTTCCGGGAACTCGTCAAATAGCAGCGGCTCATCCTCCGGAGGCGGTGGCGGCGCCTCATATTACGGCCCCGTGCCTTCCAACCCCGCTATTACGATTGTTTCGAATACCACCAATTTGACGAACAACACCGTTCAAGTAAAACTCGACGCAACCAACAACCCTACTGAAGTTGCTTTAAGTCTGAACAAAGACTTTAGCGGCATTAGTTGGCAGCCGCTTGCTTCTACCATGACATACAATTTTGGAAGTAACGCTGGCGGCGCGGTGACTATCTACGCTAAATTTAAGAATAACAACGGTGAAAGTACGGTCGTTTCTGCTCCACTTTTCTTAGAACGAACCGCTTCCGTAATCACGGGTGGACAAGTACTAGGCGCGAAAATTTAAATAATCGATGAAATTATAGCTCAAACCAAGTTTGGTCAGAAAAGTGATCTTGTGAAGCAGCTCCAGAGCGAACTCAAAAATGCTGGTTATTTCTCCAAGAACTTTAAGCCGACGAATTATTATGGTGCGCAGACGAAGAGCGCAGTCGAAAAATATCTTGCTGATAATATGACTCTTGACCAGCTGATCGCTGCTACCAAATACGGTCAGACCAACTATAAAGTATATCGTCTGCAACTTGAACTCGCTAAGCTCGGACTGATGCCAAAGAAATGGAAAACAACCTTCTTCTATGGCAGTACCGTGAAAGCCGCCGTTGCGAAATATCGAGCACAATAATCTACACAAAAACTACCCCACAAACGGGGTAGTTTTTTATTACGTCGAGGTGCTTGACTATTTGGGCGGTAGAGCTTGCCGAAGAGTTAGGTTAGTGTTACCATACAACTTCCATAACAATAGAGGGGGGCTATTTAAGCGCCCTTTTTGTTACTTTTAGGCTATTTTTTGCGTATAGTAGCTATAGCCTTGACAAAAGCAGTTGTTTGTAGTATACTGTGGAGTTACCTAAAATAACCATTAAATATGCATTTAGCCCAAATAAGCCTTAAAAAAACTCGTATGAAATATGTGCGAACTCTCACCGCCGCCGCGATGATTTTTGTGTCGGTGATTGGTGCTGCCGGCATCGCTGTAGCAGCCGTCAATCAGCCTGCCAATCTTAAAGCGGAGTTGCAAGTGCAAAATAATGTTCCTGGTGTACAGCTCACCTGGGATTCTGGTAACGGCGACGAACAATATTTTGAAATTGAAGCTTCTACCGAAGATGGTCATGTGTATAAGTCTACTGTACCATCTTCCACGTTGTCGGTTTTTGGTCCGTTAGAACTTCCGGACACAAAGCATACGGTAAAAGTAACGGCACTTGATGAAAATAAACAAAACGGTGTTTCAAGCGATTCCGTTTCTTTTGTTTCGTATTCGGCGATTGATGCCTCTGTTGGTCCCAAGGCTTTTGCGTCAGGTCAAGAAAGTATCCGCGTTATTGTTAATCCGCTCAACAATCCTTCCTCTACACAATACGCTATTAAAATTCTTTCTGGCGAATGTAACAACCTCACTGGTAAGGAGTACTATTTTATTAAAGATCAAAATGCAAATTACGTATCCGGGTCACTTCATCCTGTAACGGGCTGGAACACATATGATGCACTTGGCGGTGCTAATGGAATTGAATTGCCGTTGAGCATTCAAAATGAAGTTAATATTGATAAGCCATTTTGTATTTCGTACGCCAGTCGAAATCAAGAAGGTATGGTAAATCCAGGTTGGAGCAAAGAAGTAACAGCATATACCGGTACCATGAAGCCGGATAATGTTATTTTTGATAATATTAAAAAATCTCACGCCGGTATCCAAGTGCTTCCTCCAGGTTACGATTCTAATGCCGAGTTTTTAGTTCACAATATTACTACCAACAAATATTTGTCAGCCAATGGTTCTTGGGATGATAAACCGGAACACGCTTGGCTTCCGTTTAACGTTGTGGTGGGTAATAACGTCTATGTTACTGCCAACGGCCTAACTCCAAACACTACATATCAAATTGAAGCTAAAGCCCGCAATGTCGATAAAATTGAAACCGATTATAGTATTGTAAACTCGTTTACTACACAGGTTAGCAGCCCAGCTACTCCAGAATCAATCCAGTTGCAGAATAATGGCGTAAACGCGGATTGGGTGGGAGTTATATGGGATGTAAATAATCCTGGTACCGAAGACCGTCAGGTTTTGGAATATTCCACGGATGGAGTAACGTATGTCACAGCAGAAAGTAATTGGATTCAGGGAGTAAATTCATATCGTTTCACTAGTTTAACCCCCAATACTAGCTACTGGTTTCGAGTAGCTGAAGCAGATGATGCTACTGTCTCGGCTTATGCTACTCTCGGTCCAGTTAATACGCTGGCATACTACAAAAATATACCATTTACAATTGATTCTGTTTTTGATACTTCCGTAAAAATTACTTCAATTACCAACGTGCTTGGCAACAACCCCGAGAACACACCGGTAAAAGTATACGTGACTGACGGTTATGATACCTATTACCTCAATAAACAAGGAAAATTAGTCAGTCAAGAAACATGGATCACCTATGCCGATATTGGTAGTGGCCAGGATTATACTGTGACTGGTTTGCAACCAAATACGCAATATGGTCTTAATATTGAAGTAAAAAATAATGAAGGTATAAATGGCAGAACTCAAACCGGAGGGCAAATATCTGCTGTTTATTTTACCACCAAGGCAGCAATACCTGGTCAGCCAAGTATTTCAAAAATTGGTTTAACTGGCTTCGCTGTGCTGGTTGATCCTGCAAACAATCCTAACGGAATTACTAATTTTTTGGTGCACGATGCAATAAACGACACCTATCTATCGGCTAAGGGCACGTGGGATGTTGTTGTGCCTGGTAATGAACCGTGGCTTATTTACCAACAGCTTGGTGCCGACAGCGGTATACGAACCAACGGATTGCAACCTAATACCCAATATCGCATAGAAGTAAAAGCACGCAATCTTAATAACGAAGAAACCGCTTATGGTCCGTCTGCCGATGTGATGACGATGGCTGATTTTCCTGTTGCTCCAAGCAGCGTAACAGTTGACGAAGCCGGTACCTCGACTGCGCATATCGTGTGGCAAAAGGGCGTGAATACCGGTACCGAAACCAACTACGTTATTTCCATGAGTTATGACGGTATTACAAATGATATCGCGACTGTTTCAAATAACACATTTGATTATACAGTGACCGGTTTAGTTCCTGGCAGCACCGTACACTTTACGGTTTTTGCTTACGACTTGTTTGCTTTTGGTGGTAACAACCAATATTCCCCCGGCGTTTCCGCCGACGCGCTTATGCATGTGGTTGCGCCGAACGCACCGATGGTTGTAGGCTTCACTAAAGAAAGTGTGAAGTTGAATTTCGTTGACGACGACAATGTTTCGACGACCCTCTACAATCTGTATGATGTTACGAACCAGATGTATGTTGATCGCAATGGTAATTTGTCTGCCAACCCCGACAACTTGCTTAAAGCTAATCTCAACCAACCGATCGGGATTGGCCCGTATAAACCTAACCAAGGCGCTCAGTTTCAATTAATAGCCATTGAAAATAACTATTTGGGTACTGTAAGGGGTGAGGTAAGTGATGTTGCATACGCGGTTCTCCATATTTAGAGACAACCAAAAATCCAACCGAGCTTATCGTTGGCATCGACTTAAATAACAGTGACGAACAGAACACAGAATTTTTGGTGCATGAAACCAAAACTGATACATATCTGCAAAAAGATGGTACATGGACCAAAGTAGCTGCCACAGCATGGCAGACATATGCCGAATTGGGCAAAATGAACGGTTTTAAATCACATGGTCTTACTCCCAATCAAATTGTAGATATTGAAGTTAAAGAACGAAATAAATTTATTCCCAATATAGAGTCTGCGTATAGTTCTACTTCCGAAACAACCCTCCCGAACGGTCCGGCCAAGCCACTTGCGATCGGGACGATTGATAATGGTGCGTTTATATCCGTCAACTGGTCGGCTGGTTTGAATCCAGGAGATGTTGTTGGCACTGAAACGAACTTCAATTTGGAAGTGTCGACTGATGGTGGAAAAACATTCAGCCTCGTCACAACCACACCGGCAAATGTGAACCGTTACGATTTTGTACCACCACTTCACTCTGTTGATTATATATTCCGCGTGAACGCAACTGACGGTCAGTTTGACTCCGATTATACGATTGCCAATCCGGTTCATGTGAAGCCAATTGCTCCAGGCAAACCAACTATTTCCAATGTCGGTGTTCATACCTTCACGGTGACGGTTGACTCGGGCAATAACAATGCGAGCACGACTGAATTCTTGGTGCACGATGCAATTGTGGATGTCTACCTCCAAAAAGACGGTACATGGGATTGGCA
>CAYTPE010000040.1:5395-10534 GCA_964439885.1 uncultured Gammaproteobacteria bacterium | reverse complement strand
TCACGTCGCCCTTGAGCACGCCACCCTGCACCGCGGCGCCAATTGCTACTACTTCGTCCGGGTTCACGCTAATGTTTGGTTTTTTATTGAAATACTTTTCAACAGTTTGCAGTACCAATGGCATGCGGGTCATCCCACCTACCATTACGACTTCATTAAGATCCGAAGCCGAAAGTTTAGCGTCCGATAATGCTTGCTTAACTGGACCCAATGTTTTTTCTACAAGGCCACCGACTAATTCTTCCAACTTCGCACGAGTGAGCTTCATCACCAAGTGCTTCGGGCCAGTGGCATCGCTGGTAATAAATGGCTGGTTGATTTCGGTGTCTTGCGCGGTAGAAAGTTCGATTTTGGCCTTTTCAGCAGCTTCTTTAATACGCTGCAGAGCCAAAGGATCTTTACCAAGGTCAACGCCTTCGGTCTTTTTGAATTCATCGATAATCCACTGAATCACTACCTGGTCAAAATCATCGCCGCCAAGGTGTGTGTCGCCATTGGTTGCAAGCACTTGCACACTATCTTCACTCACCTCGAGCACGGACACGTCAAACGTGCCACCACCCAAATCGTACACAATAATTTTTTCATCTTTCTTTTTGTCGAAGCCGTATGCGAGTGCAGCGGCAGTAGGTTCGTTGATGATGCGGAGCACATTCAAACCAGCGATTTCACCAGCGTCTTTCGTCGCTTGGCGTTGTGAATCGTCGAAGTACGCCGGAACAGTAATCACTGCTTCGGTAATTTTTTCACCAATGCGCTCTTCGGCGTCGGCTTTAAGCTTTTGCAGCACCATGGCCGAAATTTCTTGTGGTGTGTAGTCTTTATCTCCCATCGTAACTTTTACACCCTCACCAGCATGCACGATTTTGTACGGCATGAGTTTAAGGTCGCGCTGCACTTCGGCGTCGTCCCATTTGCGGCCGATCAGGCGCTTGATGGAAAAAAGCGTATTGGTTGGATTCGTCACCGCTTGGCGCTTGGCGAGTTGACCTACCAGTCGCTCCCCTGTTTTACTCATTGCGACCATGCTCGGCGTGGTGCGTGCGCCTTCTTTATTTTCGAGAACTTTTGGCTGACCACCTTCGATGATGGCCATGCAGGAGTTGGTTGTACCGAGATCGATACCGAGGACTTTGGACATATGTGTTTGTCTTGAATTAATATAGATAAATTTATAATTTTCTTATTACATTATTTCTTTTTTTCTTTTTTTTATTTCTTCAAATAACTGAAGTGCAAAACCAAAAACAACCATTCCGACACCTATTTTTTCAACTACAGGATGCTCTATAACGAAATTTACATTTTTACCATTCACATCAAATTTATCAAAACCTATATAACTCATTGTTTTGCCTTGAGGATCGAATACTTGCCCCTGAAATCGACCATCGGCATTCTTAACACCAAATACATAACTATTATCCCAATCTATTGTACCAACCGCATTTCGTGTTTGGTTCACGCTAATAGAGTAAGTAAGCAGAAGGCTTCCGCCGAAACTCAAAAGTAGTGAAATTATCGAAATTGTTGCGTATTGTTTTATTTTGTTAAACAATAAATTTTTATTGATATCCATAATATTTTATGCAAAGTGTTGATGTCACACACAACTGAAACCTCTACCCCACCCTCGCCCTCCCCTAAGTGGGGAGGGAAATTGTGCGAATTGGTGTTTTGCTTAGTGTACCTTTGCTCGTTCGTTGGTGCCCCTCCCCCTGTTAGGGGGAGGCGGGGTGGGGGTAGACGGCGTCGACACCGATCTCCCGCGCCCGCTCTGCGCATATCATTCTCATTTTATTCCACACTATCTCAATATCCCCAAACATCTCTTCATTTTTAAACCGCACTACTTTATACCCTACCGACTCCAGAAATTTTTGTTTCACTTCATCTTTCATTTGTGTTTTTTCGCCGTCGTGCGTCCAACCATCTACTTCAACTATAAGTTTTAAGGATTCACAGCAAAAGTCTGCCACATACCTGCCAATGCTGAACTGCCGACGAAACTTGAAGCCAAGTTGATTACCGCGCAGATGCTGCCATAAAATTTTTTCAGCCGTTGTGGCTTTACTTCTCAGAAACTGACGAATTTCTTTTAGGCGACTGTTGTTTTTGTACACGTATTTCTTTTGCATACTCCCTCCGCTACCCCCAACCCTACCTCCCCCTAAAAGGGGGAGGGGTATTGAGGTAAGTGAACTTTAACTCTCCACCTCCCACTTAATCTGCTTCACACCGGGGATACCTTCGATCTGCTTCTGCGCAAATGGCTGCCAGGCACACATAAATATACTTGACCCTGCCCAGCCGCCAGCCGGGTGCAGCGTAACAACACCATTCTGAAAAGTGGTGAATTCAATACGTGTGTAGCTACCGCTACTGGCGAAATCTGAATCATTGGCTGCCGCCACAAGAGTAGCCTTGATTAAATCGAGTGTCGAGAGCTTCCCTGGCACCACTTTTGTTACTTGCTTTACGAGCGAGTTTTTGTAGCCAACACTATCCATTTTATCCCCATTGCAAAAATCTGTGCTTTCTTTGCCAGAGAGGTAGTATGCGAGTGTTGTCTGCAGCTTTTGCGGTGTTGGCGTTACTCCAACTGGTGTTGTGGAGGATGTATCAGCTGCGGGCGTCGATGTTGGGTTCTGGTTGGTAACATTCACGGTAATGAATGAACAACCGGCGCCGATGAGGAGCAGGAATGCGAGTGGAAAAATATATTTTTTCATATGCATCAGCGTTAAATTACAAAACCTTAATTAAATCAATTGCTCTGTCTCTATACCCACTACGTTTGTAAAATTCATACGCATGTGTATTGGGTGCAAGAACTCCGATAGTTAAGACCGCGACGCCTTTTTCCTTAAAATAGTTCTCAACTGCTTGTATAAGTTGTTTCCCGACACCTTTATTTCGATACTGCTCTTGAACATACAAATCAATCACCCGCGCGTATTTTCTCTCACCTTCCTCAAGCACACTTACGCGATCCTGCTCATCCATCACACCTACAACCATTCCTACTACCACAGCATTATCTTCCGCCAAGAGGATGACGCCATTTTCTTTTTCAATTTTTTCCAAACGCAGAGCCGTGTACTCTCTACCATTATCTGTAAACGGACGAATAAAACGCACGTCATCAATTGCAACCAAGTAATCTTCGAACTCACTCATCAGTTTTTCAATTGTCGAAGTATCGCGGTGAGTGAATTCACGGATTATCATATCACTTATTTTTTATCTCCTTTCTTTATCACCTTCACATCAACCTTCTTTGCCTGCGCTGGCTGCGCTTTGGGAGCGGTAATCTTCAGCATACCGTTCTCAAACTCAGCAGTTACTTTGTCTTCCACCACTGGGGTTGGGAGCGGCACTTCGCGATAGAAGCTGCCACTGCGCACTTCTTTGCGGTAATAATTTTTTTCTTCTACTTCATGCTCATTGGTGCTTTCACCTTTTATCACGAGCACGCCTTTTTGCACGCTTACTTCCACATTTTCCGGATTCACGCCAGGGAGAGATGTTTCTACCACCACGGCATTATCCGTCTCGTACATATCGAGAGCCGGCACAAACGCGCGCATTTGTTTGTTGCCCACTGTTGCGGGCAAACGATTGAAAACTTCGTCCATGTCATTGAATGGGTCCCACATAGGAGACCAGCGAATGAGACTCATAAGTGTTCTCCTTCGACAAAGATTGAACGTGCGATCAACCCTTGCGGTTATTTGACATAAAAATTTCTAATTTTCAATTTCTAATTTCTAAATAATGTTTCAATTTTCAATCAGGCAATTGATAATTGTATATTGAAAATTATTTGAAAATTGAAAATTAATAATTGAAAATTATTTTACAACGATCACCCTCGCCACCTTAATCACTCTTCCCCCCATTGTATATCCCCCATCAACCTCTCGAACAATCGTCCCTGGTTCACCCATTCCCTCTTCCTCACCGACCGTTTCGTGTAGTTTGGGATCAAACTTCTCACCAACAGTTTTAACTTCTTCTATTTGATGCACCTTGAGCACATCCCAAAACTGCTTTTGAATATAGCCAATACCATCAATCCAATTTTTTATTTTTTTGGACGCTTCATCCGCGTTTAAATCAGGGTGGTGGCTAAACGCTTTCTTAAAATTATCATATACGGGGATAAACTCTTCCAGAATAAACTGCTCACTCATATGCGCCCACTCGCTTTTTTTGTCATTCACTTCTTTCTGTAAATTTTTGTAATCCGCGAGCGCGCGCTGCCAGCCGGCCTTGTACTCGTCGGCCGAACCTGAATTGGCCATTTTATTTTTGAGTGTTTCGAATATTGTATGGTCGAGCCCTACTATATCGGTACGCGCCAGTATTTCGTCCACGGTGAGCCAAGCGCATTCGGTAAGTTCGCGCTCTTCAAGCTCTACATCGCTTGGCTTGGCGCTCGTGCTGGCACGATACACCAATGTGACATGATGTTTGTTGGGGTTGTACTCAGGCATGAGCACCACCTCGGTCAGGGTTACAAATTCCAGCGAATCGATAGCCAGACCGGTTTCTTCCTTTAATTCACGACGGGCAGCCTGCTCAATCGTTTCGCCCCATTCCACTTTACCGCCGGGGATAAAAAACTTTCCTTCCCATTTGGTGCCACGCACCATGAGAAATTGATGCGCGTCGTTTTCTACCAACAGTCCCACCACCACGCATGGACGTTTAACAATTTCCTCTGACATAAAAAATTTTAAAATAATTTTTCAATAACTTTTAATAATTTTTTCTTCCTGGGGATTGCTTCGTCGCTTCCTACAACAAGCTCCTCGCAAGACTTACTACATAAGTTCTTTTACTTTGCGCATCAGCGCCCAGTTACGTTTATAATTCATACGTTGCGGCCCGAGCAGCGCGATCAGCGATTCATTGTGTTTACCAAACCGACACGCCAGCACACTGAGTAATTCACCGAACGGATGATCGTTGCCGAGAAAAAATTTCGACTCTGGCTCAACTACTTTATAAAAACCTGGTAAATACTCTTCGCAGTGATCAAAAATGCGTGATGTATTCGCCACCATATGCAGCTCGGCAAAATCGGGTTTTTGTAATAAAGCACGCGCCAATAATACGCGCTGCCATTCACCA
>CAYTPE010000040.1:0-5385 GCA_964439885.1 uncultured Gammaproteobacteria bacterium | reverse complement strand
AAATTGGAAAGACCGGTATAATAAAATTTTTCCGCGGTAAACGCCACGATGGCTGTCTCTTCGGAGAGTGCCACCAGCGCCTTCACCACGTGCTTACAACGTGCTTCGTAGTCGCTCGCCGCGCGTGCTGCTGCTTCCAAACCAGCCTCATCACTTTTGGTGAGCTTCACTGTTTCGACATTTTGATGAGCCAAATAATACCGATAACCAGGAACCGTGGGGACACGCCCGGCGGAGGTGTGAGGGTGTGTGAGAAAACCGAGCTCTTCGAGTGAGCGCAGTTCGTTGCGCACCGTGGCTTCACTCCAGTTTAATTCGGCGTTCTCAACCAAAAAACGCGAACCAACTGGCTCAGCGGTTTTAATGTAGGTTTCTACTACTAAATTAAGGAGTTGTTCTTGACGAGATTCGAGCATATTATCACTCTTTACTTCTGAGTGATAATATACCGCTCATGCTTTCTGGTGTCAAGCGATACATATACACACTATTGTCATCCCCGCGTAAGCGGGGATCCCCCACTACGAAACCGTGGATTCCCGGTCACGGCCGGGAATGACATAACAAAAAAAGCCCTCGCGCGCGAGGGCTTTTTGACTGTTTAATGGTGCCCATCAGAATCATGGTGTGAGCTGTCGTGCGCCGCTCCCCCACCGGCAATCTGCGATATTTCACTGAGCAGGACGTTTTCCACGTATATACCGCGCGGATAAAAGATGCGCTCCAATTCATTTTTGAGTTCCATTTCTACCGTATCGCGTTTAGCGCCAATGATATCCTGATAGTCGAAATGGCTAAAGACCATGCGAATACGACTTCGAATTGCCGGGCGAACGATCTTGGCTACGAAGTCTTCACCGATTGTTTGCCAAATAGATGGCACCTGGTGAATATCGAGGCGAAGCAAAATCGTACCTTCCACACCCACGCGTTTGCCTTCGTGCGTAACCGCGGCAATCGGGATATCGCCGAGCGCTTTTTCGTGGTCAGCATTGAATTGACGTGAGATGCTGTATTCAAGTGTTTGTACATTGAAGAGTTTGGCTTTTTGCCAGAACGGAATTTTGAGGTGTAGCCCGGGAGTCATTACTTTCTTGAGCACACCACGTCCCAAATCGTACACGCAGGCCACATAGCCCGGTGGTACATAAATAAACAAACCCTTGAGCACATCGTCCATCACGAACGAGTACATTAATTTGTCGAGTGAGTCACCAGCCATACAAATGCTAATCTACAAATTAGATGCAAATCTACAAAAGTGCCAATCTACAAATACACTATTCGCATTTTTGTAGATTCGCATTTTATTCGCTGATTCGCAATTCACTAGTGGTGAGCCACCCCATGCGCGTTTGCCCCATGACCATCGTCTTTCTTCGACGTAAACGTTGATACAATCGCCCACCGCAGTAGTGATACACTATCAGAAAATACCATGGTTGTCAAAATAAAAAGTGATTTTACCATGGGTAGATACCACAAAATTGCGAACGTAAAAACTGGGAAGAGAACCGTATAAATAGCTTCTGAACGTTCCATTTTCGATTCGCCGCGGTTGTGTACAATGATGGAGCAAAACAAATAGAAGGCGGCCATACCGGCCCAGATCCAATCGTGCGCCCGCCCGATTTCAAATCCGTAAAAATTGGTATTGATAACACCAGGGAAATCCACTGACTGATACAAAATTTTAGCCACGCGGTCGTTGGTAATGCCGCGAATGAACACTTGATACAGTAAAATAAGTACAAGGAGTTGCACACCGAGCATGAGCGCCTTGGCCCAGGGCGATACATGGTATTTGCGCATGATACGGCGCGCTTCTTCTTTCTGGGCTACCGGGTCTCCTTTATAAGCTTTGATTGCTTTTTCGGCTTCTTCATGCGCCTTTTGGTTTCGGCTTCCCGTGCTCTCGGCGATAAGGTTGAGTGGCAACAGTACAATACGCAAAAAAATGGTGAGCCAAACGACTGCCCAGCCAAGATTCTCACCAGCAAAAGTGTTGTAAATCCAAATAAGCGCGTTAAAGAGCGGCTGGTAGAGAAAAATGTTCCAGATAATCCCTAAGGTACTCATTGATGTGTAAAACAAAACTGTGCTTAGTATAGCACAGTTTGATTAGAATGACAATCTGCTGAAGTAACCTGGCATTACTGGTCCTCCCCAAAAAATACTCGAATTTCGTCGAAGCCGTGCAATCTGTTTGATTGATTTCCTAGCAAGCGATACCTTCCATCATCGGTTGGTTTAAATTTAAGTATTGCTGACTGTACACCAAACTCGTTAAGCACATCTTTAACCTCTTCTTGCCGACTTATAATTGCTGCTGCGGAAAAACCAACTTCTGCTTCAGGGAGACGACCACCAAAGCCGTCAAGGGTGTTGGGGTCAAATGTTCTGCCTGGCTTAAGTAATAACAGTTCAACCCTTCTATCCATGCGAACAATGCCGATTAAAGAAATAGGGAATTGATCCCGCGAAGAAAAACTATTTATCAGATCGTCCTCGGATGGCACAATCGGCCCATCAGCATTGGGATGAAAATGAACGGTCATAAGTCGTCCCACATCGACTCCAATCCGATTATTAATTGATCCCACATCAACCGAATCCAATATGACTTCGGCACCGCTCGACCTTCCTACCGCCTCACTATTGCCTTTTACAACATCTGAAATAAGTACTACATTATCTTTATCCAAATAAACACTAAACCGAGTTTCATGTCCACTGTCTGCCGTTTCACTTGCAGCAGAGGTTAACGCATCAACAAAACGTGAAGATTTTAAAATTTCCCTTGTCTGTTCAGGTGTTACAATGTGACTTTCTCGCTGATGCCGATATTCTTGCATCTTAAAACCGTCTCTCATAGTCAAATAAAAAATGTTTAAAAATTATTTACCAATTAGCGATTACTTCCCGCGCGTGTTCTTTTTTAATTACTACAGAATAAATATCAGAAAGTAACGGTAATTTTTTTGTGGTTGCACCGAGCTTCTTCCATATGAGTGGTAGCGACCGTGAGCCTTCGCTGGCTTTGCCATATTCACCATTTGCAAGTGCTTTGCCGACCGTGTAATTGCGCGATTGTTCGCTGAAACCGGTGGTAATAAAATCACCGAGCCCAGCCAAACTCTCAGCTGTATTGGGGTGTGCTTGGCATTTATTCAGGATGATACGCATCTCGGCGAGTGCCTGTGTCACAAACCAACCCTGCACATTTTTACCGAGCTCCAAACCAGCAACAATCCCCAGCCCCAGGGCATATATATTTTTGAGTACACTTGCATAAGCTACGCCACGCGCGTCAGCGCTATACGCGAGTCGGATTTGACTGTTTTCGAAAAGCTGTGCCATGCGGCGATACGCTACTTTATTCAAGCCTGCGAGCACCCCATACGCCGGCTGCCCACGGGCGAGTTCGTCGGCGAGCATTGGGCCAACTAAAAGCGCGAAACCATGGTGATGTTTTTTGAGCACGTCAGCGAGCAATTCTGCCATAGTAAAACCAGTGGCTTCTTCAATACCTTTGGCAATAGTGATAATAGTGGTGCGACGCCCGATACCGCTAATGACGCGCATAGACGCATCACGCACGGCATTGGCTGGGACGCATACAAAAACCACATCTGCTTTCTTGAGTGTCACTTCAAGCGACAACGATCCTGACGGAATTTTACTCGCGTCAACATCCCACAAATGTACTGCCTGCGCACGCTCACGCACGCAGGAGGCAATTACCTGACCCATCTTACCAGCACCAATTATTGCTACAGTCAATTTTTTGTTTTTTTTATTCACATGTGAAAGAGGCATAAAAAATTACCATTAATATTTTTTATCTCTACTTTAATTAACCACTTCAAAAGAGTGTACGTTATATACTGCATTATCTCTTCTTCCGACAAATGACAGACCAATTGATGATGTGATTTTTCTGACTGTTAGGATCGTGCCTGCAGTCATACCTGTATAATCAAAACTTGTAGGTGGCTGTTTTGCCAACAAATCCAGTAAGCGTTGCGATGGGCGCATCTTGGAGCCGATCCGAATGTTCTTTTTCTGAACCTCCTTCCAACAATCCCAATAGGTATATTTTTGTCCATTATCGTTAAGCCAACCGCTTTTCATTTTAAGCTGTTCTAAAGTCAAAATCTTATGCCCTCTCCCGGAAGGGCCACGGTCTTTATAACCCTGAGATCCCATTAATTTTCGATACTCTTGATATAATTCCTGCTCACTAATCTCACGCTCTTCAACTGCAGAAGTAGAATTTTCGGTACTTAATTTACCTAAATAATCTCTCGCTAAATCATGGTCTAATTCTGGCCAAGACGTTTGTTCTCTGGACATACAACAAGTTTAATTATTATTGTGCAAATTCTTTTTTGATCGCCTCATCTACATCACAATACAAATCGCGCGAACGACTGCTCGTAGCAAATTCATACCAGTAATCCGGCATCCAGTCACCATCCCGGTTGTCCCGCAGTGTATAATAATCGAAGGTGACTTTCTGCCTGTCTGCATAACTGTCGCCATCATCACGAGTCGCAATAACGAGCGAGGGGCGAGAATTATTTTTCTTCACTAAAACAGCATCTTTCAGTACACAGTCGGCTCCTTCATATGTGGAGAGGATATCAGAGAGTTTACCTGTACTTGTATCCATAATTTCTACCTGCGACAAAAAAGCGCCGTGGTCGGTGGTCGTATTTACAAAAAAACTATAATTTGTATAGGCATGGGGGGAGACCCCATTATTACGGCGGGCGGACACAACAACACCGCTCCCAGGCTCTCCGGTGAGGTTTAGTTTGGTGATACCATTAGTGAGATAGGTGATTATGCTATCATGCGTGTTTTGTACAATGTGACCCGCCGTTTCGGAAGAAGGCCTTTTTATGTTCAAGCGAGTACAGCCCGAACCAAGTAGGAGCACTGCGATTACCGCGAGGTATACCTTTTGCATAGTGCGGAGGATGTGGGATTCGAACCCACGAGGCCTTGCGACCAACACGCTTTCCAAGCGTGCGCCATAGACCAACTAGGCGAATCCTCCGTATAATATGTCGCGAAGCGACACATTAATTTGACAATTGAAATTTTTCATTTGTCATTATGAGTCGTATTCTCTTTACGCTGTGCGATTTTACCATATACTATCCAACCCGTCAACGCTATAACTACCACCGCCATCCCCCACTGCGCTGGGGTGAGTGACCAATACCGCACATCACTTGCTGGCAAATCCCTTGCTCGCAAAAAATCTAGAAAAAAGCGAGCGACCGCGTAACTTAAAATAGAGAGCTGCGCCGTGAGGCCCCAGTGTTTTTTGACGAGGGTGGCAAAGAGTAAAGAGTAAAGAGTAAAGAGTAAAAA
>CAYTPE010000039.1:3498-10640 GCA_964439885.1 uncultured Gammaproteobacteria bacterium | reverse complement strand
AGTCCCGCCCTTCGGGTAGCCGCAAAACGTTGTGCGCAATATTGCTTTAATTTTTTAGCAATACAATTATGGGTCCAGAAAAATTCAACGGAGTGGATCATATATTCAAGGGAATACCAGAGGGCAAATTCGACCCTAAAGTTACATCTCAAGAAAATTTAGTATCTTTGAGGGCGGATTTTGTACGATTGGGTATAAATATTGATCCGAGTAGTAATATTGCAAATTCTACTCTCGAAAAGCTTGTTGTAGATGTTAATCACGCTCTGTCGCCAGACAGGAATTTTTCACCCGCGGTCGAAATACTTTTACGAGGCGCTGAATTGGACGAATCTGGTCAACGAATAGGCAGTGACTTAACAGAATCAAAAGAAAAAAAGGACTTCAATATACAGATTGCTAATGGAGTAACCGTAGGTGAAAATGTAACTTTTGGAACATCTGTTTCGGTCGGTGAGCGCACAAATATTGGGGACAACGCAGTGATTAACACCGGAACTTCAGTAGGAAAACACTGTACTGTAGGCAAAGGAATATTTCTCAACAGGGCCAGTAGCAGGATTCTTGGTTGATGACATAAAGCGTGCCAAAATTGATATGGAACAGGAAGAAATCGAATTTATCGGGGATATTGACGGAGATCCTGATAAAACCCAGTGGGCACATTTCCGTGCTCCTGATAGAAACGTTTATGAACTAAAAAGTCGTACTGGAAAAACTGATTAACTGTGCATAACAGCCGATGTCCTACATTAAAACGATCGGATTATCGGCAAACGTTAAACGGAGCAAAGCTTGTTAATAACTACGTAGTAAAAAATATGAAATATATTTTTGCGGTATTTTGGTTTATGCTCGGTGGATTCGCGGCAGCATTAATCATTAACCTGCGGGTTATATCGGCGAATGTCAGCGACATCGCAACACCCGCTGGCTTGGCCATTTATAATCTTCATGATCATGTTACCCCATATCTCGTATTTTTTTCTGCGGGTGTGGTAGTATCTTTTCTCGCGTTCGTCTTATTGACAATAATCGGGAGACTAAAAAAGTAGGCTTGGCCAACACCGATGGGGGGTGCCGCTGATCATGCTGGTCGTAGTATTTGTGATAAGGGCTATTGTCGTTTGTTAGCAAATATAATATTAATAAGGTAATTCATACCTATTTATGAGCTGCACACACTATGTACTATACTTCAACGGCCACGGTGAAGAAAGATTGCCGTTCGACTCATACGAACAAGCGCGGAAGTGGATAGCTGTAAGCACGCAGCGCGCACAAGAGCGATCGGACCGATTTCGTAAAGAAGGCACTACCGCCGGGGAAGAGAGTCGGAGATTGTGAGCTATTCAAAAAATTGAGAAAGTGAAATTGGAGTAGTCCAAAACGATGGTGACTCACTCAAACCTGTAGTAACCTACGTTGCGCAGTGTAAAAGATGAAAAATAAAACGTTGAGTATTGTAGACCGCTCTTGCAGAGCAGAACGCGAAGCAAGCGAAGACAGAAATAAAGCTTAAAGGATCGATACCGTTCTCACTTCCACAATCATTGCTAATAGTGCTTATTACCAATAAAAATTTCTAACCTGCATTGGCAAAATAATCATCCACACCATCCAAATCGCCGAGTTTTTATTTACCGACCGGGCTAATGACAATTGGAAAAGCGCACTTCACCGTTGACACTGTGACTTGGGGCAGAGCACGCGAGAGTTGCCTCACCAGAAACGTTGGTAACATAATTTACACGGCTGTGCTGTGGCTCAAGCGTGAGCGATACGCATGCGCCGAGATCTTCACCATTCCCTTCATTGGCCGGAAAAAATGAAGCCCGCGTGGTACCGTCTAGTGGATTTACCACCAAACGAAGCCGAGCACCATCAGACGAGCTTAGTTCTATTCCACCAAACCCATATACCTGCCCCGATCGGCACCTCTCAAAGGCAAACGGTTTGCCGTCCACCTACACACTCCCACTTATACGAGATGGCACAATAGACATAAGAAGAATGGCCACCAACGTGCCAGTGACAGCGAGGGTCGCGAGGACAAAAATAACGATCACTGACCGATTTTTGATTGAAAAACGCATAGAGCGACTTCGGAATAAAAACAATTGCAAATTATAAGCTTTTTGCTATACTAATGCATAGCTGGACTTGGCGCCAAAACGCCTGTGCCTCGCTAAAAAGAGTATATCAGTTCGTAATCAAAAGGTCGATACACACTGTGTTCACTTTAAACTAACATCTTATGAATTATTACTTTTCCGTTCTCAAAAAATACGCCGTCTTTAGCGGCCGCGCACGTCGCGCTGAATATTGGTACTTTGTTTTGTTTAACACGATCGCCGCGATTATCGTCGGGATCATCGGCCAGGCAGTTGGCCTTGCCAAAGAAGGCAGCAACCCGCTTTCGACCGTCTACCAATTGGCGGTTTTACTTCCGTCGCTCGCCGTGGCAGTACGCCGCATGCACGACACCAACAAGAGTGGCTGGTTTATCCTCGTTCCTATCTATAACCTGGTATTGGCTTTGACTCCAGGAACCAAAGGAGACAACCGCTTTGGACCTGACCCGATTACATCTTCCGCTACGACTCCTGCTGCTACTACAACAACCACTCAGCAGTAAAAAAATAAAGTCGCCTCTGGCTTTTGGCCAGGGCGATTTTTTTATTTTCCTTTCTTATCTCACGCGCATTACCTCAACCTTTCACTTATCGTGGTCCCAATTTTTTTATAGAGTTCGTCGGTACACACTTCTTTACATTCAATACTTACCACATGATTACCGACGAGCATTATGAGCGTATCGTAATTTGTCCCCTTGGTTTCATTGTACACAAACGCCTTATCACCTATTCCTGTCGTCTCTACCGAACCGGTGCGTTTTTCCTTTTTGCTCAGATAATAATCTTTGGCTTTTGTGACTGTAGGGTACTCCACGGTTACATAGCTCAAGTAATCGTACGCACCTTCGCCGGCCGTTCTCACCTTAGCTCGTACCATAGCATACGAACAAATGCCACTACCTTGGTCCGTTGCTTTTTCAGTCCCGATCCAGGCTCCGCCAACATCTTTTTCCGCGTCTTGTTCGGTATAGAGTGTGTGAACTTGGCTACACCCGACTATTTTTTGGGTATCAATAATAGTTGAAGTACTACCTCTATTTGAGGTATCCCTTGCTGGCATGTTAGCACACCCGGCCAAAAGGCACATGACTCCTACCAAACTCAACGCCAAATTTGATTTTCCTATAGCCATATTGATAAAAATTAAATAATGCTTAGTTATTTACTCGGCATTGGTAAAATAATCTTCCACATCATCATGCGCTTCGAGCTCGGCAAACAAATCGCCGAGTTTATTTTCGACTTCAGGAGCAACTTCTATTTTATCTTTCGCAATCCATCTAATACCCGACTCCTTCGGCTCAATACCAAGCTCTTTAAGTTTCTCAAGCACTCCGTGCATTTTCTCAATCTTAGTCTTAATCTCAATCTCACTCTCATTCTCACTAAAATCTTCGGCACCTGAATCTATCAGCGCTAGTTCAAAATCATCCTTGTTCATTGTTAATTGTTCATTGTTAATTGCTATGACACCACACTGCGAAAACATCCACGCCACACTCCCCGCGCTGCCGAGTGAGCCACCAGCTTCGGACAAAATATGTTTTAAATCCGATACCGTGCGATTTTTATTGTCCGTAACGCATTTGATAAGAATGGCAACACCCGACGGCCCAAACCCTTCGTACATAATTTCTTCCATCGCCGCGCCTTCAATTTCGCCGATACCACGCTTAATGGCGCGGTCGATATTATCTTTAGGCATGCCGACCGCTTTTGCTTTATCAATCGCGATACGCAAACTAAAATTCATGCCTGGGTCGCCACCACGCTGCGCCGCGATGGTGATGGCCTTGGCCGCTTTGGTAAAGGCGTTCGACCGCGCGGCGTCTTGTTTGCCCTTCCGAGCCTGTATATTATGCCACTTAGAATGACCTGACATATGTTGATTGTAGCAAGTAGTATGTATTAAGTATCGAGTATATAGTATTTAGTATGTAGTATTATTTTTTGTGATTTTGAAGATATTTTTTTAAACCGTTTAACAATTTATTTACGACCACTGTTTGTTCGGCCGCTTCTTTGAATACTGCAACTGATATATAATCGACATCTTTAGCAATGAGAAGTTCATTTTGAAGCTCTGTCAGTGAACCCTGCGACATGGTATAAAAATGCAATTTATCTTTGTCGGTTTGTCTACTAAACCCTTCGGCAATGTTTGAGGTGATTGATGCGGCGGCTCTTTGCATCTGGCTACTCAAACCGAACATCTCCTTTTTAGGAAAATTATTCGTCATTTTATACACCAATAATACTAATTTGTGACCTTCTTTCCAACATTGTAAGTCTCTGAACGATTGTATTGTCTTACCCCCCCCATAAAATACTAAATACAAAATACTTAATACGAGATACTCTACAAACTCAAAACGCTATTAACTATCTGACGTCCTTCCAACCTACTATTCTTCCCCATCCAATCAAGAAATTCTTGCCGGCGCTCTCCACTCATCAAGTAGTCTTGTGAATTAACTGAATACAATGGAAAAAAATAGGCGTTCTTAACTTTGCCGCCTTGTAGAGTGAGCCCGACAGACAGCCCTTCTTGGGTCTCTTTGGAAAAGTACTGGTCGAACACAAAATTACCGAGTGAGTAAAAAATTGGCTTACCATTGTACACCTCGGTTTCCTCTATCACATGCGGGTGGGCGGCTATCACTGCGTCGGCACCATTATCGATACACCAGTGATATAGGGCGCGTTGCTCATTGTTTGATGTTTGTTTGTATTCGGTGCCCATGTGTGAAAAAACGATAACATACGAGGCTTTGGCGCGCGCGTCATCGATTGCTTTTTTCAGAGCAGCCTTGTCCGGCTGGTGCGTGACGCTTTCGACCCCCACAAAAGCTACTGTTTCGGGTGTACTGGTGGCGAACCAGGTATAGATCGGGCCTTCATGCAGCTGATCGCCAAAATAACCAATGCCATTTTTCGCCAAAAGCGAGCGTGTATATACAATATTCTTCTGTCCCATATCATAACTGTGGTTATTAGCAAGCGAGAGGACGCCAAAATTGTATTTGGCAAGCTGTGGTGCCCACTTAGGGTCAAAACGAAAAGCGATAGATTTGCTGGTTTGTATGCGGCTCGGTGCAAACGGACCTTCGAGGTTTGCTATAAATAAGTCGGTGCCTTTGAAAAAACGATTTTGCTGAGCTTTTAAATTGGCGAATACATAGTCGAGCCCCTTGCCACCCATATTCTTGGCCACATTGCGGTCGATCATGATATCGCCAAAAAACTGCAGGCTCGTAAGTGGTTTTTCGGTTGGCGCGCCGCTCGTGTAGTAACCGATAATGTGGCTCGTGGTCTCCGTGCTGTCTGCTTGGCCGCCGATGGTGGCACTATTGGTGTGTGATACCAAGTGAAAATTTTGTGCTTGCTTAAGTTTGTTGTACTCGAGAAGGAAATATAGGCTTGGTTCACTGTCAATTTCGAGCTTTGATAAGCGCGAGCTATCCCCTGTGGCCAATACATTTTCCGAAATTTCATCGTGAAAATTAGCGACCGGTTCTGGTAGATAATGTGAGAAATCGACACTAGCAAGCACCACGGCATCGGAGGGTAACGATTGGTTAAGCGTGGCAAGGAGTGTATCGATTTCGGCGTGTGATGTTTTGTCTTTTACAATAATCGGGATAATTTTCGTGTTCGGCCAGGTTTTTTTGATGAATGGAACGATTGCCCCGATACTATGTTCATTGCCAATCGTTTCATCATCGATGGCTAGTAGGCTGCGGCAATTCGTATTTGGCTGAACGCCGTTTGGTGTCATCACCGGACAGTCGGTGCTCATGACTAAGCTGTTCGAAATCTTTTGGATACGACTTTCATCGGCAACAAGTTCTCCATACGGCGTTTGCCAATTTCCTATCCCAGTGACAATATTATTTTTCCCTGCCTGTGGATGGTTTGGCCCGATGATAACCACTACCGATGGCTTTTGCCACCACACTTGTTTCAAAAAGTTGGCAACATAACGTCCGGCCAGAAGGTGGTGTGGAAGCACCGCGGAAACAAACATGTCATCGAGTTTTTTTACACTTGGGTCGGCATTAAAAAATGCTTCATACGTCCCCGTCGCCATAGTAGTAGCATAATGCACTGCTACTGGGTTTGTTGACGAGGGTACATCGGCCAAGACAGTGTCGTGGGTGCTTTTTCCAAGCCACCACCCCATACCAAGAGCGGCGCACACCGCTACCAAACCAATAAATGATAGTTTCTTCATAGTAGTGGTATTTTACCTTATGTTAGATAAAAAACAAGGGTCTTTGTGAGACCGCTTGTTTCGCATTTTTTGCATTATACTGTTTACCGAAGTACTCCTCCCCATTCTACGACTGTAAAGCCCTTACGGACCGGCGTCCGAATCGGATATGGCTGTGCCTTCATAGGCTCATCGAGACCGGTGTAATCCATGAGAATGCGGATAACTGTGTCGGGTGGTGGGTAGATATTCAACGGAGCAATCGTGTCCATGGTTTGATTACCCATAAAGGTCACAAAGTAATACGGTTTCTTTTGCATTCGAATCAGCCAAAAACTCAAGAAATCTTTCGTCTCGGACTGATTGAGGCCAAGCTGTCGTAACTTATCGGTCAAAAACCAGCGCAGGTCCGATTGTTTGACTACCCACCCTTGTTTGGGTTGTTCGTAATAATTTCCGCGCCCTTCCCAAAAAAGAAATGGGTACTCAGCGCTCGTGCTCGACATATGCAAATTACCATTTGGCTCGGCCACTACATCCCAACCACCGTTGTAGGGCGGATCCGAGTAGCTCATGCCAGCTTGTGGTGTGATTTTAACCGATACGCGCGTCGTTTTGGGAGGGTAAAGGTAAATGACCGGCTTGCCACATTCTACTTGCGGGGAAAATCGGTTATTCTGGAGTTCGATAAGCTGGCCGAACGGATCAACCCAATAAAGAAGCGGGCGCTCTTTAATATACTCGTTGTACGCTAATTTCGGATCGGTGGGGAATGTATCGTACACACTGCG
>CAYTPE010000039.1:0-3488 GCA_964439885.1 uncultured Gammaproteobacteria bacterium | reverse complement strand
CCATGGATGATTTTTATTTTTTAGTTCATATATCGTGTCGCCTTGGTTATTCTTGCCGACGGGAGTTAAATCTTTTTCAATCGAGAGTGCTCCAGCTGGAACGATCTGTTCGTAGTTGGTGTACCCACATCCTCCTACCGCGGCATAGTTGTACTGCGCCTGGTTCACACTGCCATCGCTAAACGTGATGTGCGGAATCATGCTATTCTCGTCATAAAAATCAGGCGTGTAGCGATAGAAACCGGTATAGAGCGGGCTGCGGCTCACGTAAAAAGCACCCATATTATTTTGACGAACTTGTCCCCATTCGGAATCAGTAAACGCAACCGTGTCAGTTGGGCTCGTTACCTTGTCGAGGAATAAGTGTGAGCGATCAAAGGTCAATATTTGACGAGGTTTCGGGCCTTTGATTGTTTTGGGGAAGTCGATATCCGCAATGCGGACTGCAGCATCGGAAATAAAACTACTGCGTACTAACCCTTCAGAGCCAACGGAGTCGGTGGTGGAGGCGAGGAACGTATAGTAGGTAAGAAGCACCGAGCTCGTTGGATAGTGCAAAAAGAGAAATTCTGCCGAATCTTCCATGGATTCATTATCACCTTTGGCAAGCACTAAATCGGCCGAGCCATTCGCTGTGGCGGCAGTGCCGACTTTATAGTACGTAACGCTCGATTCACCGTTCAAATACATGTCGCCTGGTTCATTTGTAAACAAATGCAATCCAGCTATTTTGGCAGGTGTTTTCCACTGCGCGCTGGCGACTGTATGAGCATTCGTGGCTGTGGTGTTTTGTGAATCGCTGGAACTCTGCGTGGTAGTGATACTTGCGCTCGAATGATCTAAACGCGGAAAGAAAAATGACTGACCACTCCCGAAATAGCCGCCGCCGTACAAATATCCAAATCCTAATGCCGAGAGAATGAGGACAAATAAGCCGACCACCAACAGTGGTACGTTAGTTTTTCCCTGCTTGCTCGGAGGCAAAAAATTGGGTGGCGTTGAATACGTTTCTGGCATACAAAAATAGTTAATAATACCTACTAAAATACGCTGAACAGGACGAAAAGTCAAATAAAAACCGCCGGCGTGAGCCAGCGGTACCAGCCTGCCTAGGCAAGTCGATTCTCCACCACATTCCAATCGATCGCCTTCATAAAGGCTTCGATGTAATCCGCGCGCTTGGTGCCGTAATCAAGCAAAAAGGCGTGCTCAAAGACGTCCATGACAAGTACGGGTGTGCAGCCAGTAAAGTGACCGGTATCGTGCTCATTAATCCACACATTAAACAATCGATCAGCCATCGTATCGTGGTAGAGTACTACCCAACCAATACCGCGCATGGCACCGGTAGCGCGGAAATCTTTTTCCCAACTCTCATACGAACCGAAGTCTTTGGATAACTTTTCGTACAACTTTGAACTATTGGCTATTGGCTGTGCACTTTTGGTCATGTTACCAAAATAATATTCATGCAGGCGCATACCGTCGAACTCCCAACCGAAACGACGCTTGAGTTCGGCATAGCCGGGCATACCCATCCAACCACCCTTTTCTGCTTGTGCTAAATTAGCGGACAGATCATTGGTATTTTTGACGTATCCTTGATAGAGCGTAAAGTGATTTTTGAGAAGCTGGTCGCTAAAGCCCGGTGTTCCTAAAAGGTGATCATAATTTTTGGCTTCGTAGGTCATATGTGAGCTGATTAGCTAATTAGCTGTTTATCTTATTAGGTGTAAGCCTGTGAGCTTCTTAGATTAATTAACATGCTATTGAGCATTTTCATTGTTTCGTTAAGTAATGCATCTAAACGTAAAAAATCTATCCCTTTGCCAAATGGCAGTTGTTTAACAATTTCTATTTGCGTTTCCAACTCGCCTCCAGAACCATACGCGATTTGAAGAAACTGTAAAAACTCTTTATGGCTTTTTCTTCTCCCCTCGGCAATGTTTGAGGGTATTGATACGGCGGCTCGCCTCATTTGAGATGTCAAACCATACAATTCTGACTTTGGAAAATTTCACTTACCTTGTATAACTCAACAACCATTTGCATTGACCGCTGCCAAACAATTAATTGCTTATAAGAATGTAGTATTGTCATACCCTCCTAATCAGCTAATTCGCTAAGCAGCTAATCAGCTCCGTTATATCTTCCCAACCAAATCCATTCCCGGCTTCAATGTCTTATCGCCTGGTTTCCAACTAGCTGGACACACGAGGCCTGGGTTCGCTGCAACAAACTGCGCGGCCTGCAGCTTGCGAAGTAATTCAGCAGCCGAACGGCCGATGGAGTTGTCATTCACTTCCATAGCGATGAGCTTGCCCTCGGGGTTGATAATAAATGTGCCGCGGCGAGCCAAACCTTCTTCTTCTATATAGACTCCAAATTCGCGGGTGAGATTGCCGGTAGGGTCGGCCGCCATGGGAAAGTTTACTTTCTTGATAGCAGGAGAATGATCGTGCCATGCCATATGCACAAAGACGGTATCGGTGGAAACACTCATCACTTCACAGTTCATTTTTTTGAACTCTTCATAATGATCAGCCATTTCTTCGAGCTCGGTGGGGCACACAAACGTGAAGTCGGCGGGATAAAAGAAAAGGATAAGCCACTTGCCATGGTAATCGGAAAATTTTACGTCTTTTTCTTTATTTTCATGAAAGACTTTAATGGTACGATCGGCAATAATATCGCCTACAAAGCGAGCTTTGTGGAAAGGGGTGTCCATAATGTAAAGATAGAAAGATTAAAAGATTAGTAATTGAAGTAATTTAAACATGGAAAAACGCTCCTGTCAACAAAACACCCGCAATAATGCGAGTGTTTTATATCCGTAAATCTGAATTATCGGAAAATCCAGATTGTACTGTTGAGGCCGCCACTAACCCGGCTAGAACATTTCTGGCAGAGTTAGTTGGGGCGGCCTCACCCCTAGAAGCTGACCGAGTTGGCCATGAGGAAACGGTGGCGGCGGGGAACCACCATGACGTAGCAGGTGACATTCTTTGCCGGGGGCGGAAAGCCGAGCCCCCGAGAGGAGAACTCATGCGGCACGTACCGCACGAGAGGGTCGACCTCTCGGCTGAGCGCCTGCTCCGCCAGCCGCCCCTGGGCTGGGCTGATGTCGCCCTGGGCGACGAGAGCTCGGGCGAATCGAATCCCGCCCGACTGGTCGAGGAAGTCAGGCGTACGCCTGCTCCCGACCAGAAAGAAACCGTGTGCCCTACAGGAGCACAGAGCCAGAAAAATGGCCATTTTACACCTCATTGCGGAGTTATTTTCCGCACGCATATATAAACAAGATTGATTTGTTCTGTCAACAACAAAACACCCGCCGGTGAGGGCGGGTGTTTTAGGCACGTCAGACTCTGAAACAAGTTCAGAATAACAGCGGAGGATTTACTGTTTGAAACCGGTACCAGCTGGGATGAGGCGACCGATGATAACGTTTTCCATGAGACCCTCGAGGTAATCAAACTTACCGGTAG
>CAYTPE010000038.1:0-11065 GCA_964439885.1 uncultured Gammaproteobacteria bacterium | reverse complement strand
GTTTGACATAGTTTTTCCTTATTACTGCCTCTGAATCGTACCCACGGGAATGGCCCAGGGAGGAAAATTTTCGCTAAAAATAGCGAAAGTGATTCATGAGTGATGAATATACTTTTCCTTAAAAAGGAGAAAGTTGCCTTAGTATAGAGAAAAAAAATGCCGCTGTCAAGCCTACAAACCACCAACTGTGTATTGACATATTCCCGCTCTCTTGCTATAATCTTTTCACTTTATACCTATTCACGTAATGAAACTCTTCAAGAGGAATCTTCTCCGCTCGCGACCCGCTCGCTGCGAAGTGATTTTACTCGCGAGAGTAAAATCATATGAAAACCAAAATCCACCCACAATACTTTACCGACACCGTGGTGACCTGCGCCTGTGGCAATACCTTTACCACCGGCTCCACCATGAAAGAAATTCGCGTTGAGCTCTGCAGCCAGTGCCATCCTTTTTATACCGGCAAACAGAAATTCGTTGACACTGCTCGTCGCGTGGAGAAATTCCAAGAACGCAACGCTAAGCAAACTGCCATGGCCGCTACGCGCAAAGGCAAGAAAGTAAAGAAGGCAGCCGTGACCGCGAAGAAAGCCGCGAAGAAAAAAGAAGCCAACGAAGCTTCAGAAAAATAGCAAAAATTTTAAAAACGGACTATACTTACTTGTAGTTCGTTTTTTATTTCATTAGTATGCGACCAGTTGAATCTCAAGGCTTCAACATAAACGAGGCGGATACAAACATCAGACAAATGTGTTTGCCAGAAATCATTGCTGACCCACAATACGATGTGTCGACACACGAACACGTACTTGTTGACGAATATCTTGGAAAACAACCGTCTGTGGACATCGAACTTCTTGATTCGCTTCTAGCTGACAAACCACCCTTCCACCCTGATACGAGAACGCTCACAACGATTCCTTCATACCGAGAAGGCGCTCCGGGGTTTTTGAGCAAAACGTTAAAGGCCTACAGTAAACTCAGAGGTTTAGATCAAGCAGCAATAATTATCTTTGAAAACCATCCTGCTTCAAAAGAACGGGACAATACGAAAAAAATAATCGAACAAGCGCAACACGAGACGCCGTTGAGCGATGCCCAAATTCTTCATCTCTACCATGCTTTCGCAGAGAAACCTACCGTCGGACTTGTTCGCAAAATTTTGTGCGATGCGGCATTACGTCAGACACAGCGTTCAAAGATTCCTCACGACACAGTCATGATATTTAATGACGCAGATATACTAGATATTAGTCCCGACTATCTGACAAACTGCGTATCGACGTTTGACGAGCACCCGGAAGCAGATATCGTCCGTGGACGATTAGTTTATCCAGCATCTGTTTATGAACAAATTCCTGTTTTACAAACCGCTCGAAACGTTCGTAAAATTTTTTTTCAATTACTTGAGAGCGCGCACCCGCAAAGCGCTGAAATTTTTATGCTTGGTGCTAATGCTGCGATCCGTACTGGCATGTACGCAGCCATTGGTGGGTTTGACCCTTACTTTGAGTATGGTGAGGATAGTAATCTAGCACAAAGAGCATGGCTGGCTCGAGGAAAATCGAGACAAGCCAACTACTATTCGCCCGGAATGTTTATTGAGTCGAGTCCACGACGTCTTATAGAAGGAGTGGCGGCTGGAAGAACGCAGGCACTATTACGTAATGATTTTCACACCAATGATGCGCCGCGAGTCGTACCCACAACTTTTTTGATGGACAAAGCATTAAAACTTTCTGACCACTCAGAACAGTTGGTGCGTGAATTACAGCACATGTACGATATAAGCGTAAAAAAGTACACAGCACCAATTCATGGTACTTCAATAGCTGGTGAACAAATAGGAATTTTACTTACTCGTGCAGCAGAACAGAATGGATTGAACGTATATGTAGAAAATGGTGCAGTAGTGCTACAAAATAAATAGTATCAAAAATGTATGCTCAAAAAATATTCTGACGCTTTGGAAAAATTCAAACAGCTCGAAGCCGCCCTGCAGAATCCGGCGGTGATTGGTGATTCGCAAAAATTAAAAGAGGTTTCCCAAGACTACACCGAACTCAAACCCGTCGATGAAAAAATAACGACGCTTGAGACGCTGGAAAAAAATATTGCCGAAACGGAGCTCATGTCTAGAGGCAGCGACCGTGAAATGGCAGATTTGGCCGCGGCGGAGCTGCCGGAGCTGGTAGATAAAAAAACGGCTCTGGAAAAAGAATTAGCCGAGATGACGCGACCCCAAGATCCGCTCGATAAAAAAGACGTGATTATTGAAATCCGCGCCGCGGCGGGCGGTGATGAATCGGCACTTTTTGCCGCCGAACTTTTTCGCCTCTACTCTCGCTACGCCGAACAGAAAGGGTGGAAAACCACACTCATCGACTCGAGCCGTAATGACGTGGGTGGTTTCAAAGAAGTTATTTTTGGCGTGAAGGGTCGCTCTGTGTATCGCGATTTCAAATACGAAATGGGTGTGCACCGCGTGCAACGCGTGCCCGAAACGGAAAAAGCCGGGCGGGTGCATACTTCCACGGTGACAGTGGCGGTGATGCCGGAAATAGAAGAAACGGAATTTAAAATCGACCCGAAAGATTTACGCATCGACACCATGACCGCCGGCGGCCACGGTGGGCAAAGTGTGAACACCACGTACTCGGCTGTTCGTATCGTGTATATACCCACCGGCATGATCGTGCAGTGCCAGGACGAGCGCAGCCAAATGGAAAACCGGGCTAAAGCCATGGCTGTGATGCGCGCCCGCCTGTTCGCGATCGAGCAAGAAAAAAAGATGAAAGAGATTACCGAGAAGCGTCGCGCGCAAATTGGCACCGGTGACCGTAGCGAAAAAATTCGCACCTACAACTTCCCTCAAGATCGTATTACTGACCATCGTATCCACGAAAACTGGAATAATATTGGCGTGATTATGGAAGGCGACCTCGAACCGATTATCGAAGCTTTGCGTAAGGCGGAGCATGAGGCGCAGGATAAAGAATAATACAAAACTCTTGAGCGTATGCTAGACTACCCTCCTCCATCGGAAACTCCCGAGTCTTACTCGGCTCCAACCGAAATAACCGACATCAAAGATATCGCCGAATTCGTTTATTTGAGTCGTGAAATGAATGGCGTACCGACCTTGCGTCCCAAAAAAGATGCAGCTGTTCCACCCGATGTGCAAAAGGAGTGGACCGAAAGAATGCACTATTACATCATTCGAAAAAATGATCAGATGATCGCGGGGGGCTGCCTTAAAGAAGCTCAGGATAGCGGACAACCGTATGGTTTTTTATGTAATAATTTCTGTATTGAATCTGAACGTGGACATTCTTTTTCAGCGGATATTACGGCACAACGCTTAAAGGACGCGCAGGAAAAATATAAGTATAAAGGAGTGAGCGCGCACGTGCTCGCCACTAACCCCATCGGTTTGAACGCAAAGCTCAAACTCGGATTCATCGCGACGAACATTTTTTTTGACCAGAAAATTTGCCAAAAAAAATATAACATTATAAAAAGCTTCGAAAAAACTGACTTATTTGACGCGCCATCACGCGAAGGCTACAAACCGGTGTGGGAAGAAATAAATATGGGGAACACGCAAGAAATTCAAAGAATGCTTGGACACGGGTGGGTGGGTGTTGATATGAAAAATCTGGGAGACAAAGACGATAATAACCCCAAAAATTGGGTGCTGATACTTGAGAAAAATACAGTACTCCATTAAACGTTTGATAAAAGTTACAACCAAACGTACATTTCGAATTTTAAATTTGATTTGAAATTGGAAATTTAATATTTGAAATTGAAATCATGCAGACTCTTCGGCGCTTTGCTGCCTCACCGTTGCCATACATTCTAGTGCTCGCACTATTCATTCGTCTCCTCGCCCTCTCGCACGCTCACGACTTTATTTGGGATGAACTTTTTAGTTTTACCTATAGTCAAAAACCGTGGAGTGACACCCTGCGCCTGTGGCTTCTGGAAACCAACCCACCATTACACATGCTTTTTTTAAAGTTGTGGTGGTATGTTGTACCGGCTAACGAGTTTTTTGCGCGACTACCGAGCGTGATTTTTGGCACTCTAGCAGTAGCAGTAACCTACCGTGCGGCAGAGAAAATAGATAGAAAAATCACCTGGCTCGCAGCGCTTATTTTAGCTCTACACCCTTATTTCACTTTACAATCAACCCTCGCCCGCGGGTATTCGCTGCTCGTATTGTTAACAGCCTTATCGTTGAATACTTTTTTTACATGTATACAATCGAAACAGCCGACTCGCCAAATAATGGTGCAGCTTGCTTTATGGAACATGCTACTCCTTCTCGACCATCTGACTGGTGCGTTTTTGTTAATCGCCGAAACGGTGTATATAGTCGCACTTGAGCGTTCGCTATTTAAAAAATGGTTGGTGGCGTGCGCGCCATTAGCACTGCCTGCCGTGTGGATTATTGTATCGATGATCGCGCGCAACACCGGCGATATTTCTATGGAAAACGCGTGGTTTTTTAAACTCTCTACCATACCCTGGTGGGCAAAGTGGTCACCAATTAACCACCTTTTTTTTGGTCCCTACCCGTTGGCCGTAAGCATAGCCATAGTAGCTCTTTTTCTCGTGGTGGGGATACTCGCAATTCGACGCGCTCTCGCGGCCGGATATCGCAATAAACCACTGGTCGCTACCGCGCTTTTCTTTTTTCTAACCGTATTGGCAATGATAGCACTGCAGCTATGGCACTTCAAATTTCTGACCGTTACTTTGCCGGCGTTTGCAATTCTTGTCGCATGGTGTGGCGCGTATGTATTTCGGCGTTCAATCGTAGCGGCTTTTGGCTTTCTTATTATCATAGTTCCTGGTATTATTACTACCCTCTCTCTCATCGATAACTTGAGCAATTGGACAGCTTACAACCAAGCGCTCAACCAGAAGTATGATACGCACCGCAAACAACTGCTCATCAGCAACAACTACATGCATACACTGCTGATTGACCGCTATTACCAGAGCCCTATACCAGTGCTTGTGTACCAAACCACGCTTGAGAGTTCCGATTTGGAAAGCGCGTATATCACTTTAAACTATCGTTTGTATGAGCATCCACGACCAGAAATGTCCGAATGGTACGAAAAAAACAATATCGATTCTTACTCAGAAATATTTTTTCTGTATGATCCATATATAGGAGTCGACCTGCAATCCATTTTAATACGGCACGGCTGGCATATCGTTTCCACCTCTGGGCCAACCCCGGGAGCAGATGAAAAAATGATGCTCTACACCTATGAAAAACCTTAAAGCAGCACTCCAAAAATACGCGTCTCGACTTCCTACCGGTGAGGCCGAAATACTTGTGGCGCGTGTGATACGCAAAGACCGTGCCTTTCTCTACGCCCACCCCGACTATCGCTTATCGCTTATCGCGTATTTCCGTTTTCGTTACTATCTTCACCTTCGCTGTTCCGGCATTCCTATCGCATACATAACTCACCATAAACAGTTCTTCGGAATTGATTTTTTTGTAAATAAACACACCCTGATCCCCCGCCCGGAAACCGAACTAATGGTGGAGAATGCGATTGAGGCAATAAGACGAAAATGGGAAACTGAGGAGCGAATTGTGTTCATTGATGTTGGGACGGGCTCTGGATGCATCCCTATCGCCATTGCCAAAGCAATGAGCAATCAACAATGTAGCAATGTAACAATTGAACACGGCCCCGAGAGTAAACTCTCGTTCTATGGAATCGATATTTCCCGCCCCGCACTAAAAATTGCCAAGCAGAACGCTCGAACACAAAATGTATTCATCAATTTTCTCCATGGCGACCTGCTTGAGCCATTCACAAAAATTTTCAATTTTCAATTTTCAATTTTTAATTTCGTCATCACCGCCAACCTCCCCTACCTTACAGAGGAACAATTTGATACTGAACCAAGTATTCAACATGAACCGCATTCGGCATTAGTAGCAGAAAATGGCGGGTTGGCTCTTTATGAGAAACTGCTCGCCCAAATTCAATTTTTAATATCACACCAGCACAATATCTCAGTATCTTTATTTTTGGAAATCGATCCATCGCAGTCTGTGGCAATTCCTTCGCTTATATATTCGCACCTTCCGGATGCTCGATTAACGATAAAAAAAGATTTGGCTGGGCATGATCGACTTGTTATTATTCACTATAATCCACTTTGACTTTTTAATATAGTGTTCGTATACTCACACTCACTACTTCTTTAACATATTCTATGTCTGTTTTTACTAAATCACCATTCTCCCTCAAACAACGCGCGCGGTATATTTTCGACAACATCCTGGCGCGCGGCCCAATTGCTACCATCGGCTGGCTAGCCGTCATATCCGTTATTCTTATATTTGCGGCTGGTGCTATTATTGCTGCTTTCAAAATTAGCCCTGTAGATAGTGCGGGCCTGACGCTTGGCGAAGGTATCTGGGAAAGCTTGATGCGGACACTTGATGCCGGCACGATGGGCGGTGACACCGGCTGGGCTTTTCGCACGATCATGCTGATTGTAACAATTGGTGGCATCTTTATTGTTAGCACGCTCATCGGTGTGCTCACGGCTGGGCTTGAGTCCAAACTTGAAGAAATGCGCAAAGGGCGATCCACTGTTGTGGAATCCAACCACATACTTATCCTTGGTTGGTCGGAAAAAATTTTTACGATTATTTCCGAATTGATGATAGCCAATGCGAGCCACAAAAACACAACGATCGTGATATTGGCTCCAGAAGATAAAATAGTAATGGAAGATGCTCTACGAGATCGCTTTGGCAAAAAAACTGCTATTAAACTCGTGTGCCGCACCGGCAATCCACTTGATGTTGGTGACATCGGTATTACAAATCCAAATGAAGCTAAAGCGATAATTGTGCTCTCGCCCGAAGATGAAAGTGGTGACATGTATGTTATCAAAGCCTTACTCGCCCTGGGAAACGCACCGATGGGTACCCACAACCAAGCACCTATCGTAGCCGAAATTCGAGATCGAAAAAATGTAGAAGTAGCCCGTTTGGCCAGTAAGAATAAGGCCTTTTTTGTAGTGGCCCCAGAACTTATCGCCCGCATTACCGCCCAAACATGCCGACAGTCGGGCCTGAGTATTGTCTATACCGAACTCCTTGATTTTGATGGCTGTGAGATATATTTTTACGTCGAACCCCAGCTTACCGGGAAAAGCTTTAAAGAATCTTTGTTTGCGTTTAATACGTCTACCCCTATCGGCTTACGTCATGGTAACGGAACTGTAACGATCAATCCACCCGCGGAGACCATACTCGCGCTTGACGATACCCTTATTTTAATTGCTGATGATGATAGCGCTATAACCTATTCTCCTGTTTCACCGACTGGCCAGTCGCTCCAAACATTGATTACAGATACTACAGCCCGTCCTGAAAAAATTCTTATTATAGGATGGAATAAGCGTGGCGAAACTATTTTACACGAACTAGCGCAGTACGTAGCCCCTGGTTCACATACAACCATTGCAACTAGTGAACAGGGCAGTGCCGGTGACATAGAGCAGATAGAAAATTATTCGAACCTCTCTCGCGCTGTGAAAATAACGGACACAACAAATAGCGCGGCATTGGTAGCCTTGCACCCGGAAGAATTTGATCACATCATAGTTTTGTCGGAAACCGGCAAAGACATACAGGCTGCCGACGCCGCCACTCTTGTCACCCTGCTTCACCTACGCAACATTGCTGAAAAAAACAATACAACGTTTAGTATCGTGAGTGAAATGCTTGATGTGCGCAATCGCAGCCTAGCCGAGGTGACCAAAGCTGATGATTTTATTGTCAGTGATTCACTTATCAGTCTGATGATTTCACAGCTGGCCGAAAACCCGGAGCTCAATTTAGTATTTGAACATTTATTCTCGCCGGAAGGTTCGGAAATATACTTGAAACCAGCAGAAAAATATTTCACGCCGGGGCAAGCGACAACATTTACCACTATTACCCAAGCAGCCATTGCGCGGGGTGAAATTGCTATCGGGTATCGCCTGGCGGCACAGGCAAACGATGCGACTCGTGCATATGGCATCGTTGTAAACCCGACCAAAACCACCGAAGTGCACTTTGCTGCTGGTGATAAAATTATTGTGCTGGCGGAGTCGTAAATTTTCGCCTAAAGACCAGTATAAAATCCCACTGTGTTATCGCAGTAGGATTTTAAATTTCATATTTTAATTCATCTGTATCTTCACCTCGCTTGGCACCACCTGCACCCACGTCACCCCAGGAGTGAGCTGTCCATCGACGTCGCCAACGTCGGTCAAAGCGGCGTTCAAAAATCGAGTGCGTGCCGCTGCAGTTTTTTTCTCCCACGTCGCTTTCACTTCTCTCCCTTTGGTAAGTATCCACGCTTCGCCTGAGCCCACTGTGTCAATCTCTTTACGCCCGTAATCATCAATTGTTTTCATTTTTACTGTTTGTACCAGTACGTTATCGGCCATGATTGGTTTACCGGAGCGGTCAAACATCTGCGTGCCGTTGATGTACCGGAGATAGCGTTGAATGGTAGTGTTGTATTTCCAACTCACCGTATAGTCGGGCGCGTATACTATGGAAACCGACGACGTGCTCATGGGCACGGCTGAAACCTGTGCGCTGGTATCAAACTGCCAACCACTCCACGGCCGAGACGGAAAATATTCGCTGTATCGCTCGATAAGCGCGCTCCAGAGCGAACTGCTCGTAAACAAATTATGCGGCGCGATTGTTTCGTGACTGCGCCAGAAATACTGTCCGCGCGCGAACTCATTGGCGTCCCACACGCTGCCGTCTTGCGCCAAAATAGCAAGTGCTTCGGGCGAACCGCCGCTATGCAAATATGGCGCCGCGCCGTACTCGCGAATCCAATCGATAAAGTACGGACGCGCGCTGCGTACCGGCCCGGCTTTGGACACTGTTTTGGAAGCATCAAAAATTGCCAAATAACGCGTGATGCCACCTTCGGCCGGTGCCTCATACACAATACTGGCACTCTCAAGACCATTTTGATGCGGGCGGGCGTCGGGATGATTGTCGATCATGATGCCGAGCACCTGTGGAACGACTTTATCTGACGAAGAAACAGGCAGCCCATCGAGCTGGCTAACATAACGCGGCTTTTCAAACGTATCGATTTTATTGGCTTCCGGATTTGGTACCCACGAGCCAACCATGCCACGCAGCCACCATACTCCCCCTACCAAAACAACACATCCGATGGCAATGATACTATAACGGTATTTCGCAGACATATAGCTTAACACATTTACAAAACCCCGTACGATTGTAACGTAGAGCGCAATGACTCGGCATTGGTAAAAAGATAGGTCTGTATCCCCTGCTCTTTGGCAACCCCGATATTATTTTCTTGGTCGTCAATCAAGAGGCATTCCTCCGGAGCGCACCCAATTGTCTTGAGGACTGTGCTAAAAAATGCCGGATCTCGCTTTGGCATGCCCATTTTCCATGAATGAAACAGGTGGTCAAAATACTGAAAAAAATGAAATTTTTTGTCGCGGGCAATATCAAATTCTTTTCCTTCATTGTTGCACAGGCACAATATCCCCGACCAACGCTCACGCAACTCTCGTATAATATCAAGCACTCCGGGTATAAGTGTCAGACACTCAACATACAATTCGTGCGCTCGATTCGCGTCGGAAGGAAGCTGGTACGCGGCAAATATATGATCCCAATACTGCTGCTCGCTTATTTTACCGACTCTTATCAAACGCCATGCTTCCCGATGATACTCGCCAAACTTTTCGGGCGACACACCATAGCGGGACGCGAAAAAATTCGGAAAATCTTTTGTAAGAACATTCCGAATAATCACTCCGCCCGAATCAAAAAGTACCGCTCGTATCACATGGAGTAACAAAAAATAAAACCGACCATACACGTAGTATAGTCGGTTGTGAGCACAAAAGCAATTTTATTTCTTTTCGTCTTTCTTGTCTGCTTTAGCGGCAGCATCGGCTTCGGCCTTAGCGGCTTCGTCAGCCTTCTTCTTTTCTTCGGCATCAACCTTAATTTCGCTGAGGTCAACTGCCTTGGTGGATTCTTCTTCAAGTTTCTTAAGTTCTTCTTCGGACATCGGAGCGGCAGCTTTCACCACCAAATCTTCAGGATTGTTGCTGACCACTTCGAACCCAGCCGGAAGCTTTAAGTCTTTTACCTTGATAACATCTTCGAACGTACCAAGGGCGGAGAGATCTACCTCTACATGCGACACCAAATCTTTTGGTAAACAGCGGATTTCGATGGTGTGCAAGTTGGTAACGAGCGTACCACCCATGGATTTCACCACCGGTGATTCACCGATAAAGTTGAGAGTGATTGGCGCGGTAATTGGCTTGTTCATATCAATGCGGCGCAGGTCCACATGGATAATATCGTCGCTAACTGGGTCGCGCTGCACTTCTTGTACGAGCACTTTGCCACTCTCTTTTCCATCGAGTACAAAATCAAGCAAGGTGGATTCACCAGCCTGTTTGTAGGTTTTGTTAAAATCAGAAAGGTCGAGCGCGATAGAAACACTCTCGCCACCAGCTCCGTAGATAATACCTGGCAGTTTTCCTTCCCATCGTACCTTTTCGCCTTTGGCGGTACGCGTTGCAGCCGTAAGGTTCATAAATACTTTAGATTAAAAATGTTTGTTAACTAATTGGCGTACAAATTGATCTTCGTGCAATTCTTGGTAGTGTTCGATGATATCGTCCGTCGAAAGCTCTTCGGTGCGGAAGAGTCGTTCCACATCGCTATAGCTTAAGTCGGTGATCATGCCGACCGAGCTCAAGCCCTGCCCCATCATCACGATCATAGCCACGAAATAGCTCTGGCATGACGGACACGTGATGTGCACGAGATTCGCGTTATTCTCTCGCGCGAAAAGTTTAGCCGCTTCAGGCGGATATATTTCGCTACACACCGCGCATCGATTGATAAGTTTTAATGCTTCCTGCCAGTTACCCGGCAGTTTCTTGGGGGTCATCATACCCTTGTAGAGTGCCTTAATACTAAAGGATTTTGGCT
>CAYTPE010000037.1:0-11383 GCA_964439885.1 uncultured Gammaproteobacteria bacterium | reverse complement strand
GAATGGGATTGATCATGGATGGAGTGGAGGGAAAGAAATCTTTACAGCTTACAAATACAGGAGAAGAAAGAGTACGACAAAAAATTAATGATCAGAAAGAAGTGTAATATGGTATCAAAGAAAAAATTAGCAGAACCCTATAAAACTAGAGCGCGCCCACTCACTGGCACAAACTACAAAGAAGTGAGTCGTAAGGCAAGCGCCTTTTATCAAAAAATAAAGAGAAAAACAAAACGCCGACCCTATATTCGGTCAGCTTACTTTAAAAAAGAAAAGGTGTTTATTGGTTTGTTCTGGAGCCATCTTTTCAGTAAAAACTATTGGGACCAGATGAGAAGAATGCGTTTTTTTGAATGTGGTATCGAATTGATTGAAAAATCACGTTTCGAGCCTACTTCTAAAGAAAACCCAAATAAAGCTGATGAAGTGTTGCATCGTTTCGCAGGGGTAAGCAGAAATGGTGACATGTTTTCTGTTCAAATCAAGGAAGATAAGCCTACGGGAGAAAAAATGCTTATTTCAATATTTCCGATAGAGGACTAGGTGAATATCGTAATAAAAAAAGACCTTCCGCTAATTGTAGTGTATAAACTACGGGCCGAAAGCCTTTTTCTATATATTAGACTACCACATCGTCATTTTCTGTCAATCTAAGCTGTGGATATGAATCAAGCATCAAAAACCATGCCTCAAGTCCTCGTTATCCGCGGCCCGCTCGGCGTGGGCAAAACAACCGTCTCCAAAATGCTGGCTCAAAAATTAAACGCCGAATATATTTCGCTTGATCAGATTTTGGACGATAACCACTTGGTTGCGCCCGATGCCGACGGCATTCCGGTGGAAGCGTACCTCAAGGCGAACGAAATAATCATGGAGAAGGTTTCTAGGACCGACACCACCTGCATCGTGGATGGCTGCTTCTACTATCAAGAGCAAATCGACGACCTGACGAAAAAGTGTGCTGGCAATATTGAATTCTTTTCGCTCGTGAGCGATGTAGAAAAATGCATTGAACGAGATTCAAAACGTCCCAAAGTCTTTGGCGAAGATTCGGCGAGATATGTTCATATGATTACTACGAAAATAAAAGCCGGCATCGAAATAGATACCAACAATTTAACGGTAGAGGAGACGGTGGATAAAATAGTAAAAATTTTAGATGAACCAAAAAAGAGGTTTGATGTTCGTTTTATAATGTAGTTCGCATGAAAATTATTAAAAAAATCCTCATTGTTTTTGCCTGTTTGGTGCTTTTGGCGGTTGGTGCGCTTTACTATTTTTTTTATTCTCTTGATTCGATATCGTTTGACTCAGTCCAAGAACCGATTGGAACGTATGATTCTCCAAATAGAGACTATACGCTCAAAACCTACCGCGTAAATGGTGGTGCCACGGTTGATTTTGCAGTAAGAGGACGTGTCCAATTTAACAAAGAAAATAATAGAGAAAAAACTATCTATTGGGATTATCATAAATATGATGCTACGGTACAGTGGCTCGATAACAAAACAGTTGTGATTAACGGACATACATTAAATGTTTTGAAAGATACGTATGACTGGCGACATGATTGATTTGATGATAAAGAAGATAACAGAAAAAACAATTAGAATTTTTTAAATAACTTACTCGCCTATGCCTCAAATAAACCCCTACATCAACTTCAACGGCAATGCCGAAGAAGCGTTCAATTTCTACAAATCCGTCTTTGGCGGCGAGTTCACCAAAATCATCCGCTTCAAAGATATGAATAACCCAGGTTTTGAAGCCACGCCGGCCGACGCCGAGAAGCTCATGCACATTGCGCTGCCCATAGGCGGCAATACGCTTATCGCCAATGATGTGCCGGAATTTATGGGACGCGTGAATGAAAACGAAAACCGATCCAAAATAATGGTGAATGTGGACAGCCGCGAAGAAGCCGAACGAATATTTGCTGGCCTGTCTGCTGGCGGTGTCGTGGAAGTGCCTATGGACCAAAGCCCGTGGGGTTCGTATTTTGGCATGTTCCGAGACAAATACGGCATTGAGTGGATGATAGAATTTGAGGAGAAAAAATAATATACACAATCAAATACTATGCTCTCCACCACCACACTCCCATCCGAGATCCTCACCAACCTCGGCAGCGAAAGTATGGACTTCGCGGTAAAAGCCGCGCGCATTCGGCCACTGCGCAGCACCATGTCACTTCTTTTCTTCTCCCTCCTTTGGCTTACCATTACCGGCATCTTTCTCGCAGCCATGTTCGGCCCCATACTGGTGGGCCAAGAGTCGCACTTCACTTCCAACGGTGTGCCTGTGGTAGCTGGCCCAGGGAACCTGCGCCCACTCTTGTGGCCCGGCATATTTATGAGTGTTTTTGTCTTGGTGGGAGTTGTCACGTTTGGCAATAGCATCTACTCATTCATCAAAAAGGGCGGGTATTTTGTGGGTACACCATCGCGGTTGGTGTATTCCAGTGGGAACAGCATCCACTCGATTGATTGGGAACAATTTTCCGGCGACATTGTGGTACAAGGCAACGCGCAAAAAGGCGACATCTCTTTGCAAATGCGCACCGGACAAATGGTAAGCCGAAAAAACGGCCCGAGTCAGTACGTGCCGGATACGATATACATCTGCGGCATACCAAACGCATCCGAAATTGAAGCACTATGCCGAAAACGAATTAAAGAAAACGACCCAACACCACCAGCTGCGATGCGTGGGGTAGTGCAGCCGGCCAATGGTAGGGGCGCGGAGACCGCGCCCCCACAAACCCATCAATCACCGAATAAATCCCGGAAATGTTCTCGGGATTTTTTAATATATTCCATTTCCGTTATTGTGTGTTGCGTCACAATGTTATCAAGATCCATTTGCCAATTGAATGGGTTAGAACGAATGTATGTGCGAATTTTTTCTAATGATTTTTGGTCACGGATGATGTGGTCATGAAATCGTGGTTGCCAAACCGGCGTATCACCACCACGCATACCATTGATACGTCTTGTCACCGCACCTTTGAATCCTCGGACAATCGCAAACAAATTATCTGATTGTGGTCCATATCGGTGGATTGGTTCATTGTAGGGATTGATTGCATCAATCCCGTTCACTCGTCCAATTGGTGATTGTGTGGGATTGATGCAATCAATCCCTACGCCATTTGTCCGATTTGTGTCGGTTATCAACACAATGCCGTGAACGTGGTTTGGCATCACCACAAATTCGTCCGTTATGATACCCGGTCGTAATTCCGCTGTTTTTTCCCATTCCTGTTGCACAATCCTCCCAAAATCATTCAACCTCATCTCGGCGTCTACCACCTCGCCAAACAAATGTTCCCGCTTCTTCGTACATATCGTCACAAAATAAAACCCCGGGATGGAATAATCCGCGCCGGGGAGACGGATAGAATGTCGATGGTGACCCTCCATACACAACAATACTATCACGAAAACTCACATAACAACAAACGTTGCTTTCGCCGTGCCCTATGCTATACTACCGTCTGTATATAATATATGTATGAAAAAACATCGCATTATCGCTGTTATCATCTTCTCGGTAATTTTAGTCCTAGCTCTTACTTCAAACTTCATCAGGTGGGAAGAAACGCCGCTTGAAAACTCAATCTCCGGCACACCTCTCGCTATCGGCCTTTTACTACAAGTGCCATTTTTACTTTTGATACCGTTATTTGTACATGGAAACATGACAAATGCTTCATTCGAAGTTTTGCAAATCATAGTACCATTCGTCACAAGTATTTTTTATACCGCGCTCTATTACCTCACCGCAACGGTAATTACAAAACGAACTGTATCGAACGGATAGTGAGCATCCCCTTGCTAGATTTAGTATATGTCTTCCAAAACTCAAATTCTCCTCATCCACGGCGGCATGACATTCAAAAATCGTGCCAACTATTTACGCTATTTGCGTACCCGCGAAATCACACTGGGCGAACGTAAACGTTGGACAGGGGCCTACCTCACCAAAACCCTCGGCCCGCGCTACGAGATAATCCGCCCACAGATGCCCATGAAGGAAAACGCACGTTACGACGAATGGAAAATTCATTTTGAACGCTACATTCCACACCTGCGAGCCAACTGTGTTCTCATCGGCAATTCACTCGGTGGTATTTTTTTGGCGAAATACCTTTCGGAAAATATCGTTCCCAAAAAAATACGTTCGGTGTTTCTTGTCTGCCCTCCATTCGATGGTGATTTGCCTTCCGAAGATTTAGCCGGAGGATTTGTGCTCAAGAAAAATCTTACTCGACTGAATACGTGTGCCGAAAATCTGCACCTGCTTTTTTCCAAAGATGACGATGTGGTGCCAGCTGCCTGTGCCGAAAAATATCGTGCCAAGTTGCCAAACGCCCACATTGTAATTTATAAAAGTAAAAACGGGCATTTCAAAATCTCAACGTTTCCAGAAATTGTCCGGATGATACAAAATGATATACGCCTATGACCAAGTTCGAAGACATAAAAAAATTTGATGGCATCCTCAATATGCCGCCGGCAAACAAACAGCAGGCCGTGCGTCGCGGAGCAGCCGGTATCATCTGCGGCACTCTTTTCGTCGGCATTGCCAGCTGGATACTTTTTGTAAAACTAGGATTTTTTACCGCTCCTCGTCTGGCTCTCTATTTTCCCGGACCCTACCCGGACCCTATATTTTTCTACTTCTCATGGTCATAGTTGGTGTGGTCATAATAGTAAAGGGAGTCAAACTCACTCGCACCGCAAACATTAAATGATAAAACAAAAATAAAGCCGACTGATCGAGTCGGCTTTTTTATTATTCTTTACTCTTTTCAGTTTCAATTCGCCGTCACAATCAAATCTTTTTCTACCGTGCGCCCGTTCCCGTCGGTGAGAATACCACGAAGTGTGTGGCTACCAACTCCGGGAAAGTGCTGCCAGGTAAATGTGAGGAGCTGACTATTAATGAGTTTATCGGATGCCGGCGTAAAGGTGTAGATAAGCTTACTTTGTCCACCGCCTTCAAGGTATATTTCCAATTTCTGAGCGGCATCCCAACGGAACGGTTGAATATAGACGGGGTTGGGAAAATTTTGCGCGGTCACCGTGAGCATATTGCCACTAAACCATTCAAAATCCGGTGGATCAAACTCCGCCTCAAGGTCAAACGTGGATTCCGTAATGCCAGTATTGCCAATATCATCCACCGCGTATACTCTGAGTGTGTGCTGTCCTTTCTCCAAAAATTTCGCGTAATAAGTGGTACCGAACGGGTACTGGTTTGAACTTGCCACCTGAGCACCGTCAATGTAGTAGACAACTTGTTTCACTCCGCGTGGCGCGGCGGCGTTAATTTGAAAATTCAGAGATCGAGAATTAAGTATCGCGCCGTTCATCGGACTATTTATCTGCACGGTTGGCATTTGCTCAGGAGCTACGGACGCCGAAGAGTCATATTCCGTGGGCGGCTCTTCGAGTGACACCGGCGTGCCGGCTTCATTCATTCTTCTCACCCAATCTTGCAACCCCGCTTCCCAACGATCGTATTGTGGGTCATTGCCTGGGTTCGCAGGCGCTGGTCCGCGTGGGTCATCTTTATCCACGTAAAACAAGATATCGTGTGGTGGTAAAAATAATTTCTCAACAATCAAATTAGGTGGTGTAGACGAAGTAGCAATTTTGCCGGTGAGGGTATCGACCGACAGTTTAATACCATTATCGGTACCACGCAGCACTGGTTTGGTGGCATCATTCGCGGGGGGTACAGGAAAAGACTCTGGTGTCGTGGAAGCAAGCGCCGCTCGCATAAATTGATTCCAAACCACGGCCGCGAGTTTGTTGCTCGTACCTGTCATAGGGGAATTATCGGAGTTGCCCACCCACACACCCACCGCGAGCGACGGTACATACCCCATTGTCCACACTGCTTTCGTGTCGTTCGTGGTACCGGTTTTGGCCGCCACTTTTCGGTCTGGTAAGGTGAGGTTATTCACCGCGCCAAACATGTACGCGCGCGCGTCGTTATCGGAGAGTACGTTGCTGATGGTAGCCGCCAGTTCAGGTTTGATGGCAACTGTACCTTCATTTGGTTGCCACTGAAACAAGGAATTTCCATTTGGGTCAGTGACTTGCAAAATACTAACTGGCGCGTGATAGACGCCATTATCAGCTAGGGTGGCATAGGCATTCGTGTGTTCGAGCGGGTTCACCTCACAGCCTCCAAGCACCATGGTGAGCTGGCATCTGTCGGTCAAGGTGGTGTAACCAAAGCGCTGCGCGAACTGCATCATGTTGTTCAAACCAACCAAATACAATGTTTTCACTGCCGGGATATTGAGCGACCCTTGCAGTGCTTTGCGCATTGTGAGCAGGCCTCTCTCTTTGCCGTCGTAATCGTGCGGATGATATTTAGAATCAAAGCTTGTTTGTACATCATACAGAACGGTATCGGGTGTAAAACCTTTTTCGAACGCGGCGGTGTAGACGAATGGTTTGAGCGATGAACCGGGCTGTAGTTTGGCAGACGTAATAACATTAAACTGTCCGTCGATTTCTTCGTTAAAGAAATCACGCGATCCTACCATCGAAATTATCTGCCCGGTTTTCGGATCGATAGCAACCATCGCGGCGTTATTGGCGTGTGACTCCTTCGCGAATTTATCACCATTTTCTTTCACAATTTTCTCGGCCTGTTGTTGCTTATCATAATCAAGCGTGGTGATCACTTTCAGACCACCCGTATCAACTAATTTTTCTCCAAACTGATCAGCGAGCTGCTGCTTCACATACAGCACAAAATGCGGCGCGGCCAAGATGCCGTTGTTGATGTACATATGGAGCGGCTCGGCTTGAGCGGCTTTTTTTTGATCTTCGGTAATGTACCCCTGCTCAAACATCAGTTTGAGCACCACATTGCGACGCTGCTGCAACTGATCCAAATGGTTCAAGTAGCGGCTCGGTGACTGCACCATACCGGCGATCGTGGCTGCTTCGGCAAGCGTCACGTCTTTCGCGCTCTTGTGAAAATAGCTTTGCGCGGCAGACTCCACACCGTAGTTAGTTGAACCGTAAGGAATTTGGTTAAGATATAGTTTGAGAATGTCGTCTTTGGAGTAACGCTTTTCCAGCTGAATTGCCAAAATCGCTTCTTTTACTTTACGGATAAGTGAGCGGCTATTACCAACGATGGTATTTTTTACGAGCTGTTGCGTAAGGGTGGAACCGCCGCCCGAGCCAGTGGTGCGGCGAATGCCCACCAGGCGCAGCAAACGATTGATGACGTCTGACACTCCAGCACGAATAATACTAACCACGCGAATACCGCTGTGCGTATAAAATTCTTTATCTTCCACCGCCACCGTGGCGTGCACGATAAATGGTGAGATCTGATCCATGTTTATAATAGTCCGTTTTTGATCTTGGTACACTTCATAGAGCAAATGTTTTCCTGTTCGATCGTAAATTTTGGTACTCTGGGCAATCTGCGCGTCTGAGAGATGGTTTGGATCGGGTAGATCTCGGCTCACCCAGAGTACAAGGGCAGTGCCAAAAATAAAACACGCGCCAAAAAAAATCACGGCTACTTGCAGTGCTTTTTTCCATGAAAACTTTTTTCCTCGCCAACGAGCCACCTGAGCCCTGGCGCGCTCATGGATTTCTCCATAGACGCGTCTGAGTGGCCGAGTATGTACCTGTGGGGTGGGCATAAATAACAAACTTGAAAGGGAGATATGGGAATGGCGGCGGCGCACGATTGGGTGAAACCCGAACGTACACGTGTACCAAGCCTTTCGTGTGCTCTTTTTTTTATAAACTGTACCATACTAGGCGTCTTTCTTCAAGCTCAAGGCATAAATGGTCAAAATGGCTAATCTTAGCCCAGCATATTACAACATTTTGGCTAAATATAGCCAAAATATGGCGCTAACCCCTTGACAAAAGTGCCAAATTGTGATAATATGGTTGGTTACTTTGTGAAGGATATCCGTTAAGGGTATCTTTTTTAGTCCCCTCACAACGGTAACTGCGATAAAACGGCTAATATTAGCGGTAAATCCGCTCACTGCCGCCCGTCGTATATAGTAATAGCTTAATTAAAATATGGCTCAATATACGCAAAAATTCAACCTTTTTGCCGTAGAGTACCTTATTAACGCTCTTGCTATCGTTTCGCTCGTATTCCAAATCTTCAACCCGATCGTAGTAGCGGCCGACGACACGATCCCCACCACCACCGACACCTCTTCGATTCCTACTGCCATCCAAGAAGCTCCCAACGGTCTCTTTTTGCACGGTGGCGGTCCGGAAATCACCGACGAACTCGGCGTGCCAGACTTGGTGCTCGAGCGTGCCGAAGTGAGTGCCTACACCAGTACCCCTGGCCAAACTGACGACAGTCCGTTTATCGCCGCAAATGGTAAGCGTGTTCACGACGGTATGATTGCGGCTAATGGTTTACCCTTTGGCACATTGGTTCGTATTCCTGAAGTGTATGGCGATAAAGTGTTCACGGTAGAAGACCGCATGAACAAACGGTATACCTTCGGCCACTTTGATGTGTGGCTTGATACGACCCGCAAAGAAGCGCTCAAATTTGGTCGCAAACATGTAACGGTGGAAATTTACTACGTTAAGCAAGAATTGGCTGCGAAATAACAGACACAGCCAACAGAAAACAAAAAAACCGCTAATTATAGCGGTTTTTTTGATTGACAAAATCACTTTTTTGTGCTATACTAGAGTGGTTGTTGTTAAGCTTGCCTACTTTTTTATCATTTTATTTATTTTTGAAATCTCATTATGAGTATCAAACAGCAACTTGCGTCTCGTTCACGACAAGTGGTGAGCGCGCTCGTGGTAGGCAGTCTTATTTTTATGCTTGCGACACTTTCAGTGTCGGTCGCTCCGGCTCAAGCTGACGTCAGCGGACCATCTGCTCCGACGCAAAAAATGTTTCTCAAGCTCGATGGTGTTTTCGGCGACAGTACTGATGTAGGCCACAATGGCGAATTCGACATCACCTCTGTCAGTTGGGAGTCTTCACAGGTAGGCGCGCTTAAAGGTGGTGGTGGGGGTGGGGTACAAAAAGTAGCCTATGGTGATGTTTCTGTTTATATAAAGTCAGGCGCGGCATCGGCCGATCTTTTACAACTTTTAGCAAATGGTAAGCGCATGAAAAATGCCCTTGTAACGATTGAAACCGCTCGTGGCCCCATTATCAGTCTCAAACTAACTGATGCGCAGATTTCCGGCTACGGCATGGCCGGGGCAAACACGGACGCTGTACCATCCGATCACCTCACACTAACTTTCAAAAAATTAACCCTCGACTACGTCAACCCGAACGGTATTCTGGCGAACACAACAGTGAGTAAATAAATAATTTTAAGTCATACTTCAACCGTTCGCCGTATGCACACTCCCCCCTCCCATCGTCGCACTGCCCTGCTCTTGGTCGCGTTTGTGTTGGTGGCGGCCGCGACGATAAAAACAACATCAAACACACTGTTTCCGTCCCATCGAATGGCACGTAACCCTACTTCAGTTCATGTGCTTGGAGAAAAAATTTCTCATCCGGGCACTTATTTAAAAATCGATGGTGTGAACGGACACGCAACCGACCCTGGACATCAAGGGGAATTTACCCTTATAGATTCCGCATGGATATCGTCGGGCGCTGACACATCATATCTACAAGCAGTTGTCGAAACAGACGAAAACAGCAACACATTTCTTACTACACTAACCGCAGGCTCTCCAATCAAACAGATGGTACTATCCTCGGCTCGATCTGATGGTACCACTGTCTCATGGAAACTTACGAGTGTCACCATCCTCTCTGTAAAATTGAGCGCCAAATCATCTACAGCTCCCTTTACCACAGAACTTTTACTCTCTGCTAAAAAAGTGACGCGTCTTGCAGACGATGCAAATAACCCGGCGGACTGTGCCGCGCTGTCCGATCAACCAACCTGTGAACAGCATCTTTCCTGCTTTTGGACAGACCCTCCAAAAAACGCCGGAGTCAAAAACGTTATTCAGATAAAAGGTATCTGTGCCCCTGTTCTGCCGCCACCAGTCCCGCCCACTGATACTTCTACTCTTCCCGTCGATCCGACTGTCACACATTCGGACATACCGCTCGACACTACAGCGGCAACCAAAAAAGTACCTACCGAAACAAAAACTGACGTGACTACTGCCAACACCGCTACTGCTCAATCAACTCATTCTGACACTGCAACCAACTCGTCGGCTGCTACCTCACAAAATGCCGCTTCTTCGTATGGTACTGCCGCAAGTGGGTACAGCTCTTCGCCTTCAGGAGTCACCGCCACACAATCGAGCGGGACTACTGATTCCTCCGGAGGTACGAGTGCTTCTTCCGGCAATGTCTCTGGCGGATCCACAACCTTCTAAAAAATAAAAACTCCTCAAGAAATACCTTGAGGAGTTTTTATTTACTCGTAATACACCACATTCTACACTTTGACACACCTCTCCGCATATTGTGCTAGTCTGTCTTCGCTCTAAACTGCAGTGCTTCGGCCACATGTTCCATTTTAATGACCGACGACGATGCTAAATCCGCGATCGTCCGACTAAGTTTAAGAATGCGGTTGTAGGCTCGCGCGGATAAATGCATTTGCGTTACCGCGGCTTTAAGCAAATCAATCGACTGGTCGTCAAGCTTGCAGAATTCCCGAATTTCCTGATTACGCATTTCACTATTCGTGTGGGTTGTAAGCCCCACAAAACGTCGGGTTTGAATTTCGCGCGCTACTTCCACTCGCTCACGAATTTTTTCTGATGATTCTGCCAAATCATCGGATGATAATTTTTCAAATTGAATTCGAGGAACTTCAACATGGAGATCGATACGATCGAGCAACGGTCCGCTAATTTTTTTCTGGTACCGAACGAGCTGCACCGGGCTGCATGTGCATTCATGATCCGGATCGGTCGCGTATCCGCAGGGGCACGGGTTTTGGCTGGCTACCAAAATAAACCGCGCAGGGAATGATACCGTGCCTTGTGAGCGTGCTACCGTAATCACACCGTCTTCCAGAGGTTGCCGCAGACTTTCGATTACAAATCGCGGAAATTCGGGGAATTCGTCGAGAAACAAAACACCGCGGTGTGATAAAGAAATTTCACCGGGCCGCGGTATACGTCCACCGCCTACTAACGCGGCACCGGAAGCGGTGTGGTGTGGCGAACGAAACGGTCGGGTACGAATCAGGTTGTTGCGGAGCAGCCCCGAAACCGAATAAATTTTTGTGACTTCAAGTGCTTCTTCCGAAGTGAGACGCGGCAATATCGAGGGCAGTGTTCGAGCAAGCAACGTTTTGCCCGAGCCGGGTGGCCCGGCCATCAGAACACTGTGACCCCCGGCCGCTGCA
>CAYTPE010000036.1:3701-11625 GCA_964439885.1 uncultured Gammaproteobacteria bacterium | reverse complement strand
CTCTCACCCCCCCCAACACACCCCAACCACAAGCCGCCGGACGACACATGTCTCCGGCGGCTCTTCAATTCTGAAAAGAGAATGCCGATCGTAATACCCAATACTAAATACTAGATACGAGATACTAAAACATGCGACAAACGATAGGGATCCTTCGCCTCGCTCAGGATGACAAACGGTATTTTAAAATAATTTTTTAATAATTTCTTAATAATTTTTCAATTTCACCCCTAATCTTCTCGCCATCATCAACTTTAAACGAAGTCTTTATTTTTTTCCCACCAACGCTCAAATACACAATTTTATTGCCTGAATATTTTTGTAATATCTTCTTAATATCATCCGAATATTTTTTCACCTGCTCGCCTGTGAGTTCAATGGTAACGCCTTCGTCCTGCAGTGCCTCTACCACCTCTGGCGCTACATAATTCCGTATGGACGTACTGCCGCTATTCACTGCCATCTGCGCGGTGAGCGCGCCGACGTTTTCTTTGGTAAGCTCGTACGCCTTTTCTACAAACAATTTATCGTCGCCTTCTTCTTCGCCTGTCTTGCCTACCACGCACACCACTTTACCTTCTACCCACACGTCTTTGGTAGTTTCGTACGTTTTGGGGAAGACCAGTAATTCGAGCGGACCGGTGACATCTTGAATAGTCACAAACATCATGGCTTTGCCGGCGCGGGTGATTTTCTTTTTGGTGCTATCGATCACACCGCCTACCACCACCCATGTTTGCCTTGGCTGGCCGGGCAAATCCACAATCGGCGTGAGCACTTTCTCCATGGTTTTTTGGTAAAACGCGAACGGATGCGCCGTGACGAACAAGCCGAGCAATTCTTTTTCCCAACCCATTTTTTCTTCCTGCGTGGCATTCTGGGCTGAGTCCATTTTCACTTTGGTCGCGGTTGAGACAGCACTAAAGAGAGAACCTTGCTTACTATTGGCAGTTTCCTGTTTACTTCGTACAAAGCTGAGCAAATTTTCGATATTCGCGAGCAGCACTCCCCGATCGTGACCAAAACCATCCATCGCTCCGCACTTGATAAGACTTTCCAATGATTTTTTGTTGAGGTCTTTATCGTGGATGCGTGAAAGAAAATTTTCCAAATCGGTAAACCTTCCATGCTCTTTACGCTCACGGTAAATAACCTCGGCAATGTGTTCGCCGAGATTTTTGATACCGTTGAGGCCAAAACGGATGACATGCGTTGCGGATGTAATATCGCCCCCTCCCCTTTCTAAGGGGAGGTTGGGTGGGGTTGCCGTCGTTTGCGTCGCTGTGACCTCACTGGAAGGCAAACCCCCTCCAACTCCCCCTTGGTAAGGGGGAGGGGCAATGGTCATGGCGAAACTTTTGAAGCTTTCATTCACATCCGGCGGAAGCACGCGGATACCCATGCGTTCACATTCATGGATAATCGGCGGCACCTTATCGATATCACCGCTTTCCGCGATGAGTACTGCCGTCATGTATTGCACCGGAAAGTTCGCCTTCATGTAGGCGGTCTGATAGGCCACGACGGCATAGCTGGCCGCGTGCGCTTTGTTGAACCCATAGGCGGCAAATGGCTCGATGAGTTCCCACAAACGATGTATCTTGGCTTCGGGCAATTTGCCAAATTCTTTACATCCTTTGATAAACTTTTCTTTCTGCTTGGCCATTTCTTCGGGAATTTTTTTACCCATGGCCTTGCGGAATTTATCTACTTCTTCCCAATTGTACCCGGCGAGGTGAATAGCCGAGAGCAGCACGTCGTCTTGGTACACCATGAGGCCGAGCGACTGATCCAGATAACTCTTCATACGCGGGTCGAGGTAGTCGATAAGCTCGGGGTGATTTTTGCGGCGAATATATTCGGGGATTGATTCCATGGGGCCGGGGCGGAAGAGTGCTACCATGGCCATGATATCAAAAATACTTTCGGGTTTGAGTTCTTTGAGATAGCGCGTCATGCCGCTGCCGGAGAGTTGGAACACACCGATGGTGTCGCCGCGCGCGAGCATGTCGTAGGTTTTTTTGTCATCCCACGGTTGTAAATTGTAGAGATCAATTTTTTTACCAGTGGTTTTTTCCACAATTTCCACCGAGTGCCCCAAGATAGAGAGGTTGCGGATGCCCAGGAAATCCATTTTAAGCACACCCGCGGCTTCCACGGCGTGCATTTCGTACTGCGTGACTATCTTTTCACCGCCTGTTTCGCGCTGTACCGGCGTAAAGTCGGTGAGGGGTGTGGGCGAAATGACGACACCTGCCGCGTGAATGGACGTGTGGCGCGCGCAGCCTTCGATTTTTTGCGCCAGATCCAAAAGACGCTTTACCTGACTATTTGAGTTGTAGAGCTTTTTTAAATCTGGTTCGAGGTCGAGCGCTTTGGCGATAGTCATTTGGAATCCCTGCGCTCCAAACGGAATCATTTTGGAAACCTGATCGCAAAACGAGTAGGAATAACCAAGCGCGCGACCCACATCCCGCACGCTGCCACGCGCTGCCATGGTACCAAAGGTGATAATCTGTGCCACTTTGTCGGCGCCATATTTTTCGGTCACGTACGCTATCATGTCGTCACGCCGGTCGTCGGCAAAGTCCGCGTCGATATCGGGCGGGCTCGGGCGGAAGGGGTTAAGAAAACGCTCGAAGGGAAGTTTGAAACTGAGTGGATTAACGGTGGTAATGCCCATGGCGAATGCCACAATCGAGCCAGCCCCGGAGCCACGCGTGGTTTCCACAATATCGTGCGTACGAGCGTAGTTCACGTAGTCCGCCACCACGATAAAGTACGGCGAATATCCTTTTTTGGAAATAATATCGAGCTCATACTCTACTCGCTGCTTTACCTCTTCGGTTATGTCGGTCAATTTTGCAAGGCGCGTGTATACTTCATCGCGCAAAAATTCGTCCACCGTTTTTCCTGGCGGCAAATCCACATGCGCAAAGTGCCATGTATTGAGCTCGAGTGAAAGATTTACTCGATCGGCTATTTTTTGTGTGTTCTCGGTTGCTTCAGGGACGTGTTTGAATCGTCCAATAATATCTTTGGGCGTGCCGAGCGAATAATCCACGCCCGACATGGTGGGGCGGTTCGGTTCGTCAATCGTGTGCCCACCAGCGATACAGGTAAGGATATCTTGCGCTTCATTATCGTCCGGGTGGATATAGTGGCTGTCGCGTGTCACCACGAGTGGGATGCCTGTTTCTTTGGAAATTTTGATGAGCTCGGTATTGACTTCAATCTGACCCGAAAGGTCAGGCAAATCATTCAACTCTAAATAAAAATTTCCCGCACCAAAAAGTTTTTGCAATTCAATTGCCACTGCTTTCGCTTTATCATAATTATTCTCCTTGCGCAGAATAGAGGGGATTTCACCTTCCAAACAGCCCGACAGCGCGATCACCCCTTCGTGTAGTTCATGTAGCATCGCTCTATCCACCAGTGGTTTACTGTTGCGAAAACCTTCTAGATGCGAACGTGATACGAGCCGCATGAGGGTGCGGTAACCGGTATAATTTTCGGCAAGCAGTACGAGGTGGTGCTGTTTATAATCGAGGATATTTTTGTCGCTCAAATCATCAGGCGTATAGTATACTTCCACGCCAATAATAGGTTTGATACCTTCTTTTTGGCACGCCTCGTAAAATTCGATCGCACCATACATGTTCGCGTGGTCGGTGAGTGCCAAGGCAGTCGCGCCCTGCTTTTTCGCCGCAGCCACAAGATCGCCAATTTGCGGTAGGGCGTCGAGTAGCGAGTAATGTGAGTGCGTGTGCAGGTGTACAAAGTCTGGCATATAAAGCCTGCCTATCTTACCTAAATCGGAGATATAAATCAACCATCAAAAAACTCCCTTTTACAGGGAGTTCTATCGCTTATTTTCACTTAATCACGTTCTTACTCTTTATTTCTTATCCTACTCGCTGTCTTTTTCATCTTATGCGCCGTAGCCGCCACTGCCCGGTCTACCGCCTCTTTGGCGGCGTCATCAAAGTTATCCGAGCGATTAGCCATCCACTCTTTGGCCTTTTTCTTGACGATTCCCGATACCACGCCCCCCACACCATTCGTCATCATCGTCATGAGCCCGGAGATGTGCTCTACCTTGCCTTTGATGTAGCTCACGGCATCGGTGAGGCTTTGCAATCGCACGCGAAATTCTTCCACGATTTGATTCGCGTTGCGAAGGAGCCGCATCACATAGTACAGCATCCAACACAGAAACACGGTGACCCACAAAATGCAGAAAGAAATCACCAGGTACAAAATATCTTTGGATGAATCAACGAACATAGTCCGCTCCTTAAAAAATTAAAAATATGCTACTGGTAGTATAGCATATTTTTTCTTTTGCAAGAACTCTCTCTGTGTATAACAAGAACTCTCTCTGTGTATAAGACGAATTACATCTGTGTTCGTATCGTTTGCACTTCTTCACCATCACCATGTGTATCGTCAGGCAGAACGCTCAGTTCGGCCAGACTTTTCAGTCGGCTGGGGATTTTTGTTTTCATGCCGCTGAGCAGTTTAGTTTGTTTGCTTTCGATATCACGCAGGGCGCGCGCGTTGGCAGACTCGTCGCCACCGCTCTGCATATGAGCGTGGCGCTTATCTTCAAGTACGTAAAAATCGCGGAGTTCATCCGGGCTGAGTGCTAATTTTTCGAGCCAGACGGGTGTGGTGGTAGATTCGGCAGCGAGAAACGCTTTGACTTCGGCTTGCACCTCATCAGTGCGTAAAAAAGTTGCTACTGCATCGACGTTTTGCTGAATGCGTGATTCAAGCTCTAAATTTTTGAGATACTGTTTTTCGAGCGCGCCGCGATTTAAAACACTCAGCCCTCGCATAGGCACACGTCCACTCGTGATGTCTTTGGTGACAATGACCGAATTATAAAATATTTCAAACGGATACGCGACCACTTGTTCGCCGTTCGGTGTGGGCACCGATACATATAGATCTCCCGACAGCACCTGCGCGCCACCAGGCAACGTGGTAAATTCACCGTCATGAGCAAGCTTAACGCCCGGTATATTGGAGAGTCGATTACGCGCAAGTTTAAGGTCTGCCTCCGAAAATACCACCGCGTCAAAATCGCCTGGCGTGCGTGCCAAAAGCTCAGGAATGCTATGTTCTTTGCCGTGCAAATATTTAGCTGTGCTCGCAAAAATAGCGTGCGGAATACTTTTGAGTGCCTCGGCCATTCCCACCAATCCAGCATCGGTGGCTGCGAACTTCGTCTCAGTATCAAGACTCGCATCTTCCACACTCACCGCTTGAGCAGCAGCTTCTTCGAGCGTCATGCCGGCGACTTCGTGTTTTGGCCCACGCAGCACCTGTGTGGTATCGAAACCAACCACGCCCCCAGCCGAATCAGGCACCCTTTCTGGGTGCTTTTTGTGAGAAATATGCTTGTCAGGTTTATCGCCTTGTACCTGGGTCATATACATTTCGGGTGAAAAATGCTCTACCATATATCATTCATAGTAACTATATGTCAGTGTATGCTACTTTGCTACCCGGTGTCAAACTTTTTGTACTATTGACTTCTGTGAAGCTGAAGCGTAGTCTGGCTTTATCACGAGGAAGAAAAAATCTCCCTATGGGAGATTTTTTGTTTTATTCATTATTTCTTACCTGCCTGCGCAGGCAGGCTCTTTACTCTTTTATTTTCTCACTTCCGCCCCAAACTTTTCTTTGAGCACATTTTGTACTCGTGCTTCGGCAGCGTCGACTTCTCCGGTCGTCAGAGTACGTTCATTGCTGCCATACGTAATATGATACGCCATACTCTTGTACCCTTCGGCAATGTTTTTGCCTTCGTATACATCAAAGAGCTCGATGTTTTTAACAAGCGGATCCACTGATTGTAGAGCAGCGACAATGTCGCCATGCGCAACCGACTTTTTGATAAGTAAGGCCACATCGCGCACCACTTCTGGATACGGTGAAAGTGGTTTGTACACCTGTGTTGTTTGCTCAGCTTCGATTTCTGCCAAGGCCGAGATATTAATCGCGCATAAAGCCACTCGGTCAGCAAGGCCGTGTGCTTCGGTGACTGCCGGATGAAGCTCATAGACACGTCCTACTATCGTATCACCATGCATGAGCCAGGTGGTACGAGTAGGATGTTGATAGGAATGAACGGAGCGAACTTCAGCCGGAGCAAAAGTAAAATTAAAACCACATTGCTCCATCACACGCTCTGCAACGCGGCGCGCCTCCCAAAACGGCTCACTATTCTTTTTCTCCATATACATGGCGGTCAGATATGTTTCCTGTCGCGGTAAGAGTTCGTCGCCGTTAGCCCCAGCGCGTACACCTGGTTCGTCGCCATGAAATACTTTACCGATTTCAAACAGTTTGAGACGTGAACTGTAATTACTATTGCTGACTATATTCTCTAACAGATTTGGCAATAAATTGCGTCGAATGTACGGCTTCTCTTTGGAGAGTGGATTGTCAAGCTCAAGATATCGCGAAGCATCATCACCAAACTTATCAATTTGGTTCTTACTCACAAACGAATAATTATACACTTCAGAATACCCCAATTCTTTTACGAGCATATCGCCTATCGCGCATTCAAGTTCTCTCAGTCTATTTTTCTCCGGCGGCGTAATAGGAAACGTTGGCAATGCCGACGGCACGTTATCGTACCCATAGATACGCACCACTTCTTCCACAATATCTTCGGGAATAGAAATGTCTTTCGTGGCGCGCCAGGTAGGGATTTTAATTTTGAGGACCTCACCCTTTATCCCTCTCCTTGAGGCGAGGGAGATAGTGAAGCCGAGACGGGAGAGAATCGTCACGATGGTTTTGGTAGGAATCTCCACGCCGATTTTCTTGGCAAAAAAGTCGAGTGGGATTTCGAGCGGCCCGGTTTGCAAACGGAAATGTTTTTCATCCACGACTTTACTGGCCACCTGCGCCCCAGGGCATACTTCCATTACCAGCGCCACAGCTTTTTCCAGGGCGGTCTGACAAAGGTTCGGATCCAAACTTTTTTCAAATCGTGCCGACGAATCAGTGCGCAACGCAAGCCTCGTGGACGTTTTGCGAACACTCGCCGCGTCAAAATTGGCCGATTCAAACACAATTGTCGTCGTGTCGCTGGTAATGCCACTCTCAAGCCCACCCATCACACCCGCGAGCGCGATGGCTTTTTCTTCATTCGCAATGACCAGCATTTCGTTTGTGAGTACATGCTCCTTCTCATCAAGCGTCACAAACTTTTCACCTTCATGGGCCCGTCGAACAATTATTTTAGGATTTAGGGTTTTGGATTTAGAGTTTGCGATGCGTCGAGCATCGAAAGCGTGCATCGGCTGACCGAGATCAAGCATTACATAGTTCGTAATATCGACGATGTTGTTTATTGGACGCAGCCCCACCGCGGTCAGACGTTCTTTGAGCCACGCCGGCGACTCCTGCACCTTTATACCACTCATCGCCACTGCCATATATCGCGGACACAGTTTCGTATCTTCAACATCAACTTTCACTTTGATTTCTTGATTTTTTGTTTTATTGATTTCTTGTGTAACGTATTTCTCTACATCTCTATTGGTAAGCACCGCCACCTCTCTCGCCATTCCATAATGCCCCCACAAATCAGGACGATTCGAAAGTGATTTATTATCGATTTCAAGAACAGCATCATTTAACCCAAGCGCTTCTGCAAGCGGCGTACCAACCAATTTGTCATTCCCGCGCAGGCGGGAATCCAGGTTCACAATCTCCTTCTCATCTTTTTTTGGAAACATCTCCGCCAGTCCAATCTCATCGGCTCCACAAATCATGCCGTTGCTCTCAACGCCGCGGATGGTGGTGGGTTTGAGTTCAACTAAATCGCCTTGGCCGTGCCATTTTACTTTGGCACCATTTTTGGCCACCGCCGTGAGCATTCCTTCTACCACATTGGAGC
>CAYTPE010000036.1:0-3691 GCA_964439885.1 uncultured Gammaproteobacteria bacterium | reverse complement strand
CACGATCTGTATGGTTCGTTTATCCCCTCCTGCCTGAGGAGGGGCGAGGGGTGGTGGGAGCTCACCAACATCCACTTCACACACTTTGAGTTTGTCCGCGTTCGGATGTTTTTCGGCTTTCAGCACTTTGCCAACAACAACATTGTTAAGGAGTGCGCCTTGATTTTGGATTCCTTCAACCTCAACGGTCGACAATTTTAATTTCTCCGCCACCTCTTCGGCGGTGATGGAATCAGGGAGTTTGACGTGTTGTTTGAGCCAATTGAATGAGATGTTCATATTTTAATTTAAATGTGTTGCTTCCCAATTTTCAAATACATCGAAAGCTTTATTGGCTTCCTCTAAAATTCTAAAAAAACTTTTAATCTCGCTTTCAAATCCAGAAATTAACTCTACAAAGCGCGCTTTGCCCTGATGCTCCCATTCGCTCCAATCCTCGTTTGAGATATTGTAGAAATTTTTATCATCATTAAGATCAGCTTCTATATTGGACGCCCTAACAATATGCTGAAAAAGACCTTCATATGAATCGATATTAACGACTCGAGGAATTGTCGTTTGCCAACGACCCCATCGGCCGTCAATTTTCCTTATAGCTGCAAAGCTGAATAACATGTTATCTAATTCAGCTATCTTACTTAAGGCACCCCTAACGCTTGGATTAATTCGTAATTCCAAAGAATTCCTATATCTTTCTGTATAAAAAAAGGCAAAATTTTCTTCGCTCGATACGTAGTATCCTGAAGCGACTGTTTCCACGTAGGATCTGCTTCTTGCAAAGCCGAACCAAAGTCACTTCTGGGCAATATGGCTTCGGCTAATTCCATGTCGTTTATATTTTCCTGAAGGGCGTGTGTCGGCCCCAGCTGCTCCTGAGCAAACGCATTCAAACGTTCCAAAGTAGATTCATTCATATGATACTTTAAAACTGTTCCAAAAATTTCATATTCCCACTTTCAAGCAGTCGAATATCATCAATACCGTACTTAAGCATCACGAGGCGTGTGAGGCCCATGCCAAAAGCAAAACCTTGGTACTCATTGGAATTAATACCACCCTCCTTAAGGACGTTTGGATGCACCATACCCGCACCGAAAATTTCAAGCCAACCCGTGTGTTTACACAGGCGGCAGCCGTTGCCTTTACACAGAAAACAACTTACTTCCCCATTTACACCTGGTTCAACGAACGGATAAAATTTCGGGCGCAATCGTACTTTTGTATCATCACCATATAAATGCTTTGCCACCACTTCAAGCACTCCTTTAAGATGAGCAAATGTAATATTTTTATCCACCACCAGACCCTCAAGTTGATAAAATGTGTGCTCATGCCGCACATCAGTCGCTTCGTTACGATAACACTTACCTGGCACGATTGCGCGCAAGGGTGCGCCATACTTTTGCATGGCACGTACCTGCATTGGTGAAGTATGAGTTCGCATGACCCAATTGGAATGTCCTTTTATATAAAACGTGTCTTGCATGTCTCTGGCTGGGTGTGTTTCGGGAATATTGAGCGCGGTAAAATTGTAGTAGTCACTTTCAAGCTCCGGACCGTCAAGCACCATAAAGCCCATTGAACCAAAAAGGCGCTCAAGGTCACGCCGCACAATCGTATTCGGATGAAAATGCCCTCGCTCCATTTTTGGCAGCGCTGGCTGCGTGATATCCAGCCGCTCTTTTTCCGCAATCGCCGACCATTCCTTCGTTCTTAATTCTTCATTCTTCATTCTTAACTCGTTCTCTATCAGTACTTTCACTTCATTAGCAAGCTTCCCCATCTCTTTGCGTGCTTCGTCGCTCAAGTCTTTGAGGCCTTTCATCATCTCCGTGATCTGCCCAGCTTTGCGGCCGAGCAGTCTATTTTCCACCTCTTCGAGCCCCACTTTATCTTTTACGGCTTTGATGGCGAGCAGAGCTTCGGTTTTGAGTTGTTCGAGTTTTGATTGCATATAGTACGCTCACTAATCTTTATTGATTAGACCCTTATACACTGTCGAATGAATAATTCTTCTAAAAGTTGCTTCTGCTTCTTGTGCTTGTGAAGTGCCGAATTCGGGGAATGGTATATTATTATAAATACTTTGCGCAATTACTCCCGAACTTCGAACCAGCTGGTAGAGCGCTTGCGCTAGACCACCATCAAAATTCTTCTCTCGGCGACAATTTTCATTAATAAAGAAAACAAGATTTTGTATAACAACCGGGACTTCTCGTTCATGCAAACCAAGTTCGGTTAGCGCTTTGAGCAATTTCGGTTCCACATGTGTGCGCACCCAAGTGACCGCTTCATCAACATACTCATGCTCATTTGCAAGTGCGTCCATAGCCCCAGCTATTTCAACCCGCTCTTTCATATTTTTAAAAAAGTCCGCGCACATCTTTTATGGTCACAAGCGCGACCAAAATAAGTAATGCAATGAAACCGACAGTATGAACGATTTGCTCTATACGAGGTGTGACTGGTTTGCGCCGAATAGCTGCAATGAGCACAAAAAGTATTCGACCACCATCGAGCGCCGGAATCGGCAGCACGTTCAGAACAGCCAAATTAACTGATAGCACGGCCATAAACTGGAGCAGGTAGGTAAAGCCAAGACGCGCCACTTTCCCCGTCATGATGGCTACCCCCACCGGACCAGAGACTGTGCCAACGTTGGCACCGGTAAAGAGGCCGCGAACAAGATCAAACAAACCAACAAAAATTGCTTGGATGTAATATATCGTATCCACCAAACCTCGGTAGAGAGCTGTATACCACGGATACTTTATAAGCCCCACCTCGGCGAGCCCCACACCAATACCAGCACTGCCAGTATCGGGATAAATAACTGGATGAAATTTTTCCGAAAAAATTCTATCACCTTGTTTGAAAGTTACAAAAACTTCATCATTTTTGTGCCTATTCATAAAAGCTTGAAACTGCTGTACGGTTGGGTTTTGTACATCATCCGCTTCTACCTGAACGTCTAGTATCGTAGCGCCTTCGGTAATATGTGCTGCAGACGCAGGAAGGTTTGGTAAAACGCTCATCACCTGCAGTGCGACATCGGTAGCAGTAGTTCCCGGCTGTACCGGCTCGCGCACACCAATGGTATAGGTAACAGCCAAGAGTAGCACCGAAACAACAATGTTCATGAAAACTCCGGCAAACAATACGACAAATTTCTGCCAGGCTTTTTTACTAGCGAAACTATCCGGATCGTTTGCCCCTACACTTGCCGTGTCTTCGCCCTTTATCTTGACGAAACCACCGAGCGGCAACCAGTTAATTGAATACACGGTGCCCGTGGATTGCTCGGCTGAATGAACTTCTTCCTGGACATTTTTGTTACCCCACACAACATGCCACGCTTTCGTAGCTCCCTCGGCAATGCGCCGAATGCCGATAGCGCGCGGCGGAAAACCAAATCCAAACTCTTCCACCTTCATACCAAAAAACCGGGCAGTGATGAAATGCCCAAATTCGTGAGCCAGAACAAGAACAGCGAGAACGGCGATGAAGATGAGAGCGGTGACCATAGCTAGCTATTTTTTAGGATCATTGGGCTTTCGAAATTCTAACATCGGAGAGGCGATGCTCACTTTCTGTGATTGCCCTTTATCTGGCAGCGCTTCTAGGTGTGGCAAAAGCGTTCCTTTTTCTACCGAGACAGCGCCTGATTTTTGATCAACCGCCTGAATACGCA
>CAYTPE010000035.1:0-11847 GCA_964439885.1 uncultured Gammaproteobacteria bacterium | reverse complement strand
GTCGCTACACTCTCTACCACTGCGCCGTTTATCGTTGGCGCCGCGCTTATTGGCGTGTGTTTTGCGCTCTCGAGACGTATCTTACAGCGTATTGTGCAGCAGGAATCAGCCTTCTAAAATGATTTGAATTGTTACTCAAGTCGCGCTATACTGAGAGAGTTATTTTTGTCATTTATCTATGTCAAAAAAAGGATATCCGCCATTCGAAGGCTTGCGTCCGGTCCAAGATATTCAAGCACGCACAGTAGATTTGCGAACTATCAAAGGTAGGAGCGATAAAATAGTGCGCATGATTTCGCCTCCAGAAGATTTTGAAGCAGAAATGAAAGCAGTAGCGAATAGTAAGCGTTATTATGATGAAATGAGAGAGACGTACGGTATACCTGTAGTGGATATCGATGTCGTGGCGGGCAAACATGAGCGAGGAGGAAAAACTTTGTATGTTATTGTTGATAGAATTCAAGGCAAGAATCTGTATGAGGTGGAAAGGCTCACCCCCGCTCTTCAAGCCGAGCTTGCGAAATTGTTTGCCAACTTAGCGCGTTACTACTCAGCGATGTTTGAACAAAAGCGACCTTATTGGTTTGATATTCAACCCCACCAATTTGTGTACGGACACAAGGTTAATGAAAAAGAAAATCATGCCTACTTAGTTGACGTTGACGCGGCGTTCACCGATCGGTTTTATTCTGAAGATGAAGAAGATAATTTAACTATTGAGTCAGTGGTCGATTCGTTGTGGAGTATAATAAATGAATATGAAAAAAAATTCGAACCGCCAATCCGTTTCACGGAGGCCCGGGATATTATACGCGTACTTATAGATAAAATTGCCGAAGAGGAGCCAGTATATGAGAAGTAAAAGCAAACCTTTATCTAAACCCATCTTTCTTCTTTCGGATACAGAAAAGTCTATTTTCAAAAAACTCACCACCCCCATCAAAATCCAAAATTTTTTGGACTCCATGCCGGTGAATTGGGAAAAGTATGGGCAGACATATATGTCACCGCGGCGCGCGCTGAAAGCGAAAAAAATGCATTGCTTGGAAGGCGCGCTGGTGGCAGCATTGGCACTATGGATCCGCGGTGAAGAGCCGTTGCTTATGGATCTGAAGGCCAAAGGCGATGACGACCATGTAGTTGCTCTCTATAAACGCAACGGATATTGGGGAGCGATAAGCAAAACGAATCACGCCACCGTGCGATTTCGCGATCCGGTGTATCGAAGCATACGAGAATTAGCCATCTCGTATTTTCATGAGTACTTCACCAACCATGACGGTAAAAAGGTGCTCGTGAGTTATTCTCGCCCGGTTAACTTGAAGCGATTTGGTACGAACTGGATTACCGCACAAGAGGATCTGCACTCTTTAGCTGAAGCGTTGGACGATGCTCGACATTTTCCTCTATACATAGCCAAAAACAAATCATATATTCGGCCAGCCGACAAGATAGAACGAAAGGCCGGAGCGCTTATCGAATGGAGAAAAAAACATCCACGCACGTAGGTGTTACTTTCTTGTTGTAGTGCCGTACTATATAATATAATTAACTAACTAATACTATGAGAAAGTTTACAGTCGGTTTGTTGGTAGGGTGTTTGACGCTTGCGGCAATGGCGTTTGGTCCACACATTGCGAGAGCGATGAGTGTCCAAGAAAACGCTCGTCCACTGGTAGCTCCGACTCAGCTCACAGCAAAAGAAAAAATACTTGCCCGGCAAGCTGCGTACAAAAAGTATAATGATGCGATTAAGGCGTCCAACACTGCCTTCACTCAAGCGATGCAAAAAGCTCAAGCCGATCGCAAGCAAGCACAGGCCACTGCCAAAAAGATACTGCAAGATGAGCTTAACAAAATTAATAAAGGGAAACCGGTGCTTCAGGTGGGAGAAGTGACCTTGCGGGGGCCGTATTCTCGCTCACTGCTTGCCGCTCTACCCGATACCGGTGGTACGATGTTTATTAATACGACAGATTACGGAGAAGTCGCTATACATCTTCCTGGCTTTATTCGATGTCAAGCCAAAGAAATATATGGCCCCACACAATCTGGTGAGCAAATCGAGGTGCATGGATATTATGACGGCAACTCGATATCGCTATGTGGTTCAAATACCTATTACGTGAGCAAAGTGAATGTCGACCCGGCACATGACGTTGTGTGTACGCTCAATTTAGCGGCGGGGCTAACGCTTACCGTGCACGATGATAAAGGAAATGCGCTTGATGGTGCAACAATTACAACCGACCCCATAACTGACGCCTTTTCTATGGTTCCTGTGAATGGTGTGTATTCTGGTCTGTGGGAGCATTCCGGAACGTATCGGTTCACTGTGACTAAGGATGGCTACCGGCCCTATAGTGATACTGTAACACTTACCAAAGACGACTGCCATGTCCACGGTCAAACCCGTACTATCGTTTTGCAAAAAATGTAAATAAAAAATCCGGCTATCTGGCCGGATTTTTTTTATTGTATAGCAATGATGGTGTAGACAACGGTACGTCCGTTGATAATGATGGGCACCTCGTCGCCTACCGCATGGTCAAGCAGGGCCGAGCCAATGGGGGAGTGGCGCGAAATGATTCCCTTGCTCGGGTCAGTTTCCGACGAGCCAAGAATTTGATAGGTTTTTTGCTTACCCTCTACTTTCACAGTCACGGTGCTTCCCACAGATACTATATGACTGTTTTTTGATGCGCTGATAATCTCAGCCTGATTGATCTCAGCTTCCAACCGTAAAATTTCACTATTAATACGTCGCAGCCTCCCCTTGGCATGTTGATATTCGGCATTTTCCGAGAAATCACCAAGTTCCGCCAATCGCGCCACTTCAGACGCTGCCCACGGACGCTTTTCCTTGAGTTTCTGAAGCTCCTTGGTCAGCTCATCAAATTTAGCCTGGGTCATGAGTGGGTCAGGCTTGATAAAGGTGAATTTGCCTGGTTTACGGTAGGGGATTTGCATAGGCTCCATATATCTTGTCTCGGTACGTAACTCTATAGTATACTAACAGCGCTTGGTAAATCAAGCTTTTGAGTCATTTTGAAAGTAAAATCACTATGTCACCAAAAAAAAGAGAAAGCGACCCAACAGTGCTTGTGAGGGCACTAGCAAAAGGAGGAGACCCCGACGCGAAAAAAGAGGAGGCACACCGCGCTGAACGCGACGCGGCGATTATGCGTCGACTTGGAATTGACGAATTAAGTTTGTCAAAATTAAAAAGAGCAGCTGAAGGCCTCGATCTGGATGAAGCGGTGAGAATCGTTGAGCGAAGAGCGCTAGATGAAAAGAAAACCACGCGTGAAATTATTGATGATATGTATCGCCAGAGACAGTAGAACCTAAAACCGTTTACATAACAGCCTTCCACGGCTGTTATTTTTTTATGAAATAAAAGTATCAGAGCTTTTGTAATAGTTATTGAAAGGTCGAGATGACAATCGAACCTTTAACAAGCTTGTTAATTCATTTATCGTAGGGGCCCCTCACAATTAACTATTATAGACTATGAAAAAGAAAGTAGTTGTAACAGCCCTTTCTATTGGTACATTAGCGCTTGCTGGTTTTGCGCAGGCCAATGCGGCCACTATGACGACAACATCCGCTGCCGTTAAAACCACACTTTCCGGCTTTCACAAAATGCATGGTGGGCCAGAAGGAATGGAATTTATGGCGCAGGGCAAAGCAGACTTAGCAGCGTTTCTTGCCATCAGTGAATCCGATCTCGATACAGCCATGAAGAGTGGTAAAACGCTCGATCAAATCGCCGTGGATCACGGCAAGACAGCTGATCAGCTCAAAGCATTTTTTGACGCGGAAAAACAAAAAATGATTGACGCGTTCAAAACAAAATTGACGGCGGAAGTCGTGAGCGGAAAAATAACGCAGGCTCAGATGGACAGGATGTTAGAGAGAATCCAGAAAGCTCCCGAGCCAGGTGGTAAAGGTATGGGTCATAGACCAGAATTTGGTGATGGCAAGCTCGCTCAATTTCTTGGCATGACGACAAGCGACCTGAAAACCGCCATACAGTCGGGACAAAAATTGGAAGACATAGCAACCCAGCACGGCAGATCCACCGCTGATCTGAAAGCGTTCTTCCAAGCCGAGCAGCAGGCGCGACTCGCTGATCTGAAATCGAAGCTGACGGCTGATGTAGCAAGTGGAAAAATAACCCAATCACAGATGGACACAATGCTACAAAAAATGGGCTCACATGCTGGTATGCACGGCCCACATCACACTCGAGGTAGTTCGAGTGCCCCGAACGACAGATAATCACTTCTTCGAAACCCCAGATACTTTATCTGGGGTTTTTGTATCCGCAGAAGCTCATCTGGTGTAAAGAGGGAAATTTTGTTATGATGAACCTATTGTTTTTCAACTATGGAAGCACTCTTATCGAACAGTTGGTTCGTCGCTCATACCTATATTTTTTTATTTCTCGCAGCTATTGTCGAAGGACCGGTTGTAATGACGTTTTCCGGATTTTTGCTCAAAATGCAGACAGTGAGTTTTTGGCCGGTGTATGCAGTTCTCATGGCGGGAGATCTGGTTGCAGACAGCGCGTGGTACCTGCTCGGTTATTCATATGCCGCACCATTTATAAAAAAATATGGCAAATGGTTTGGCGTGCAGGAACCAGTGGTCGTATCACTTGCGCAATCGTTTAAACGACATCATGTGGTTGTGCTGCTTATTTCTAAAATTACCATGGGATTTGGGTTCTCTGTAGCTGTGCTCATTGCAGCTGGAATGAGTCGGGTTCGTTTTCGATCGTATATACTGCTCAATGCAGTGGGGCAATGTGTATGGACCGCGGTCCTGCTCGCGGTAGGGTATTTTTTTGGAAATCTCTACGTCACTATCAATCGGGGCTTCCGAGATCTGGCTGTCGTGGTATTTGTCGCCAGCATCGTAGCTTTCCTATACGGCTTTAGTCGTTTTTTACGAAAGGAAAAATTACTTAGCAAAATATGATTTCCGTTGTTATTCCTACCTTCAACGAAGCGGCACGTCTTGAAGCAACAATTGTAAACTTGCGAAGCGCGCTGTCCACAATTGAGCATGAAATTATTGTTTCTGACGGCAGCAGTACCGATGACACTATAGACATCGCGCAACGATTGGCTGATAAAACGATTGTGTACCACGGAGAAGGCCGTCAAACCATTGGCCAAGCACGCAATATGGGAGCGGCAGCGGCTAATGGCGAATTTCTTGTGTTTGTGGATGCTGATGTGAGAATTGTTGACGACGCTTTTTTTTCACGCGCCCTTCGATATTTTGAAACTGATTCCCGAGTAGTGGCACTTACGGTAGCCATGCACTATTTGCCGGAAGAAAAACGTTTTTGGGACAGTGTCTTTGAGGGTATGATCACCGTATCACACTTTATACAAAACACTATTTTGCGCCACGGCAGTGGTTCCGGTGAATTTCAAATGGTTCGCGCCGGGGCATTCAAAAAGGTGGGTGGATACGACGAAACAATAGTAGTAGCGGAAGACAACGAACTGTACTGGCGACTCGCAAAAATTGGTCGAACAATTTTTAGTCCACACCTGCGTGTGTACCACAGCGCGAGGCGACCGCACGAACTGGGTTGGCCACGGCTTTTATGGCATTGGGCCGTCAATGGTATATGGGTGCTACTCTTCCGTCGCTCCGTGCACAAAGAATGGAAACCCGTTCGATAAATTTGCCAAACAACCTCTTGCGAGGTTGTTTTTTTATTGAGCACATACCAATGTAATTCCAATTTTTTTACGGCGTCACATACCCTAAGACACATGCCATGAAGTGCAACAAGAAAGGAGGTGACATACTATGTCATTTATACGCAAAGCGTTTATTGGGACTGTCACAACCGCTGTAGCGCTCGCAGGCTGCTTAACCGCGTTTGCCGGTACAGCTGGAGCAGCAAGTTCAGTGCTCGGAAATTCTGATCTTGGTAATTTACTTGTGCTCGATTCGCTTTTTGGTAGATCAAATGGTTTATTCGGTGGCAACAACATGAATCTCGGAAACTTGTTTGTGCTTGATCAGTTGTTCGATTCAGGTGGAGGTTCAAGTATGCTCGGATCTGCATCGAGTAATAAGCTTGGTGATCTGATCCTCTTAAGTCAACTCTTCGGAAATAATGGATCGCTCGGTAATCTGCTCGGCAACAATAATAACGGCATCGGAAAACTGTTCCTCTACGACCTGCTCATGAATAATCAGAATTCCATGAATGGTGGAATAACCAGTGATAGCTCAGGGAACTCAACTACTACCGGTATGTAGGAGCGCACATTGCGCAGCATATGCAAACAGAACAGCGATAATATCGCTGTTCTGTTGTGCTTGAAGTGAATATTGAAGCGTGTTATACACATGGTACCATACTTACCTACTTCAACAACGTTGGGGTTTTCAACTGCTCATCTATGGAAAAAGAAGAAACAACTCTCGCAACACAAGCATTCGAAGCAATCGAACAGCCGCCGGTTTTATGGGTAGAAACACAACGGCTCCTTTGTGAGGTTGAAGCCCAACTTGGCGGGCCAGTCATGAGCTATTATACCGGCACCGATGCACGTATTCATGACGATGATGTAAAATATTTTTTCACTCATTTAAAAAAAATTGGTTTTCAAAAAAAATTATTCTTTATTGTTGTCTCACACGGAGGTAATGGTCAGAGCGCGTGGCGAATTGCCTGCTTATTGCGCTCTTTTTGCGAGGAGCTTACCATCGTGCTCCCTGAAGCGGCGGCCAGTGCTGGCACCATACTCAGTTTAGCAGCCGATAAAATTATTATGACACCACTTTCATATCTCACCGCGGTGGATACAAGTTTATATCACCCACTGAATCCCAAAGACGCTGATAATAAACCAGTGTATGTTGAACTCGATGAAGTAAATCGATCGGTGCGCGCGCTTCTTAAGAATCGTCCGACAGTTCACGATCGTCATGAAGTATATAAAACAATTTTTAATTACATTCATCCCGTTGCGTTTGGTGCTATCGCTCGCAGCACAAATTTATCCGAGATGCTTTGTAGTGACATGATGGAACTCAGACGTAACCCACCCAACGCTGAAATACGAAAATCGATTATACGAAAGCTGAACGAAGAATATCCGTCCCATTCATACCCTATACCACGTCACAAAGCACTGCAGATTGGTTTGCCAGTGCGCTATTCATCAACAATGCTCGATGAAACGCTTAGTTCGCTTCTAACTACCTATGTGTATCTTACTCGAGCCGTTAAATCATATCTAAACAAAAGCTGCATACATACCGAAGCGGTCACCACCGTCATTGAATCGAGCAGTCTGCGTTTCACTCTGCATCACACACATGAAAAACGCTTAGACGAGATTCTTAAAGATTGGTTCATATTTAAAAATGAGTTTCGTTGGCAATCCCTTCGCCACGAAGTGCACCACGGAAACGATCAGGTGATTCGCTCAGATTTATAGTATTTCGTTCTGTAAGAGAGCGCGAATGCCAAGCGTCAAGAACGCTAGGTATCTCTAAAGGAAAGGAGGTGAAGGTATGTCGAACGATGAAAAAATGTCGGTAGAAGAGGCGGGGCGCAAGGGAGGCGAAAAAACAGCTCAAACTCACGGAAAAGAGTTTTACCAAGACATTGGCAAAAAGGGTGGTGAAGCGCGCAAGGAAGAACTTGGGCCTGAAGGGTATGCTGAAATGGGGCGCAAAGGTGGTGAGGCAGTGAGTGGGGGGTCTGAGGGGCGCGAACACATGTCAGAGATCGGTAAAAAGGGCGGAGAAGCGCGTGGGGGTGATGAGGAAGAATAATCATCATCATACGGTGATTTACAGTGGACATAATTTTAATCCACGCCAGAGGGGCGTGTATACTGTATATCAAAAAGACTGCGTACAAGCAGTCTTTTTGCTTCAAAGTGTTTATTCACCGTGCCGCGCTCGGCCGCCTTTAGAAGCGATTTCACGGCGTTTCTCTGGAGAGACGCGCTGCATTCCTCGACCGTGAGGATGAGGAGCGCTGCCTCCAGCGCTCGCCACTCGTCGACGAGTTTGATCGTCGGCAGCAGCCAGACCGCGATTGGATTCTGCACACATAGTATATGAAATTACATAGCGTTTTCGGACAAGACATTTCGACGACGATGCCTGTATAGCAGTCGAAAACGATTGATAATATCATATCTGACTGGCACTTTGCATCTTTACTTACATAAGCGTTAGCATCGGTTGGGTGCAGATGTGGTTTAGTGCACGTGGGGTATCTCATTCAAAACGGTGGTGTAGCGTGGCGACACCAGATTGTGTTTAACGTGCCACGGAGTACTCCCTATGAGGGTAGCGGGTTTTATGGTTTTGCTCCCGTATCGTTCGTTCAGGTGGTCAACTGCGCGCATTACTCGTTGCTCTTTATCTTTATCCTGGGCTGTAAATAAGTTTTGTTGCTGCAGTGATTCGCTCTCAAGCTCGGTAAAACACACTCCAGCTTTGGCGTAGTGGAAGCCGGAGCGATATATGTTTTTGAGTCCCACGAGTGTTGCTTGAATCAGGGTGGGCGTATAATTAGTAGCCGTGGTGAGCGGTACCACTGTCGACGCGTGAAATTTTTTCCCAGCACCAAAACGTCGCGTTCGAATAAATATCGTGAGTCGTCGTGTCGTTTGGTGTTGTGAGCGTAATTTTTCGGCAGCCAAGGTTGTAAATTCAATACACGCTTTTTCTAATACAGAAAAATTTTCTACTGTTTTCCCAAACGAGCGTGAATGAATGAGTGATTTGGCCGGTGCCGGGTTGTGGAACAAAGGGAAGCACACAGTGCCGCGCAGTTCGTGTACGATCTGCAATCCACGAATCGTGAGGTGCTTACGTATCCAGCTGTCATCGGCCTGTTTCAAGTCAAGTACAGTTTCGATGCCGTGTTTGAGAAGCAGGGCTGTTTGTACACGTCCAATACCCCACACCTCGTGCACTGGAAGGCACGCCAGAATATCATCAATGACCCCTGTGCTCATATCGAATACCCCACCAAATTCTGGTGTGGTTTTGGCAATGTGGCTGGCCAGTTTGGCGAGCACTTTAGTGGGGGCAATGCCAATTGAGGTCGGTATCAGCGTCCATTGTCGGATTGTTTTTTTTAGATTATTTCCCCATTCTACAGCGGCCCTGTTCCCCGGAACATGCAAAAAGGCTTCGTCGATCGAATATATTTCTATCGCATCAGTATAACCCGTCACCGTGCTCATTACCCGCGCCGAGAGGTCGCGGTACAAGCCAAAGTTGGAAGAAAATACGTGTACATTATTTTTTTTGAATAATTCACGGTACTGAAAATAAGGAGCTCCCATCGGAATTCCCAATTTTTTCACTTCATTCGAACGAGAGACGATGCATCCATCATTGCTCGATAGTACAGCCACCGGTTTTGTTTCCAGATCAGGACGAAAGGCGCGTTCACACGAAACAAAAAAATTATTACAGTCTACCAAAGCAAAAAGATTTTTTCCCATAGATTAAGAAACCAGGGTTCGAACTACTCCGGTTACGACACCAACAATCGCACCATCGGTATCATCGGTAAGGGCAATCGGTGGGTAGTCGGCATGCTCGGCCTTGAGATACCGTTTGCCCCGCTCCACACTATACCGCTTTACCAGAAATTCTCCATCAATACGCGCTACCACAATCTGGTCATTCACCGGAGTCAAGGAAGCGTCGAGAATGAGAATGTCGTTGTTTAGAATTCCGGCCCCCGTCAGTGAGTTTCCTTGTACGCGCACCAGATACGTAGACGGTTTGTTGTGAATAAGTAGCTCGTTCATATCAATTGCAGCAGCAACCTCATCGTCCGCTGGAGTAGGGAAGCCTGCCGAAACGGGTGAACTAAAGAGTGGAACAAGCGATTTTCCACGCCCCCCAGTAGATGCGCGTATGAGAGAGGTGGCTTGACGACGAGGCATAGCTACTGGTTAATATCTTGAATGTCTTTCTCGTATTTGTGTGTTAGTTCCAAAACAGAATCTCCGTAGAAGCGGTATTTAACGTTTGTGGAGCCGGAGAAATATCGCATCGCTGCTTTCCAATCTCCGTCATCGGTACCATTGGCTCCATCGGATTTCAATTTTATGGCGGCGGCAATAAAGGCATCGCGGATGTCCCAGGGGTTGGCGGTTTTACCGGTAATGGCCGCCACTTTCGTGCGATAGCCCATCCACGTGGAGGGAATAAACTGGGCCGGCCCCATGGCACCACCCCAACCATATTGATTGCCATTTTTGTCTTTGAGCGGACACGATATGGGAGTCGTATCAATATTCATGCCTAGCTCAGAGGTGATGGTCTGGAAAGGTTCTTGATCCCGATCCGGCTTCATGACGACTCGCCAACTTTTTTCTGGCGGGTCACCTGCGCGGTTACAGGTGCCAACATTTTTCCCAAGGCTGGTTTCTTGTGTTAAGATGGCGAGTAAAAAAGCAGTGCGCACTCCCGTTTGTCCCGATACCCATTGCGCAATCTTGACGGCATCGCCGAAGTTTATTTGTTTGGTAGTGCCAAACAATTCGTAGAGACGACTGCGAATTTCAGCAGCGCGCTTCTTTGTGTCAGCGAGGGCGGTCTGGTAGTTGGCTTCTTGCCCCTTCGTATTCTGTAGCAATTGCGTTTGTTCGTGCAAGTGATCAGTCAACGAATGCTCGGCAGCTAGATTGATGCTCAGTAGCTGCTTGGCGTCATCCTGCTGGTTTGCCAACTCAGCCTTTTTTTGTTCGAGTGTGGCTTTGGTATTTTTGGCGAGGCGAGTCAGGTCTTTTATCTCGTTAGTAATACGATTGTAGTTTTGTAAATCATCGAAGAAGGCGCTCATGCCATCTCTACTAAAAAATACAACCATGAGTGGAGTCTGTTCATTTGTATTAAGTGTGAGTAGGAGTGTGGTGAGTTGTTTTTGATAGCGTTCAAGTTTTAACTCGGCGTCTGAGATTGCCGCTTGGGTAGTGTGTATCTGGCCAGTCAATGTCTGGATGCGTAGATTGACAGAGCGTATTTCCAAACGCAGTTTGTTTTCCTGTATTTGCAGCTGTTGGATTTTTTTGGTGAGTGTCTGTTTGGCACTTTGGGTGGCGGCAAGTTGACTTTGCAACGCAGCAATTTGGCTTTCTATATCCTTTAGCTGTTTTTCGAGTGCGGTCTGTGAGAGATCGTCAGCGTAAGCTGCGTGTGGGGCAAACGAAACAAAGCCGGTAGTTAAAATTGCCAGAAGTAGAGCAGAGGTAAGTAACCAGCGTGACATAGACACTATAAAAAGCCGTCAATGTATACAGATAAGTATTATACCCAAGTTATGTCGAGAGTACAAACTACCAATTCGTACCGTTCCAACCTCATAAACTTATTTAAAATGCCACTTTTCTTTATTTGGTTGGTTTTATTATTTCCCTTAACTGCCTTGGCCGATATCAGCGATTTTCCAGGACCCAATACGCCACTATATGCTTCGCTGTATGGCAATTTGGATCTGTTTGGTTTGTATAGCGGGCTACCGACTGCCGACCCACGAACTCTTATTAGTCACCTCATACAGCTCGGGCTCAGTTTTGTGGCTTTAATTTTTTTGTTACTTATACTGCTTGCTGGTTTACAATGGATGTTGGCCGGAGGGGATGAAGAAAAAGTAGCCAAAGCGAAACAGACGCTACTGAACGCTATTATTGGTGTGGTCATCATTATTTTTTCATATAGTATTGTCAATTTTGTCATTGGTAGCATTACCAGCATTGGCGGTAGTAGTGAAAGTTCGTCCACACTCTAGCGGTAAGGCGGCGCGCACTTCAGCGTCTCATATAC
>CAYTPE010000034.1:0-11966 GCA_964439885.1 uncultured Gammaproteobacteria bacterium | reverse complement strand
CCAACTCCCCCCACACCTGCTACTCTCCCACCAGGCAGGTCGCCTATCGGTACCATCGGCCACGGAACAGCGAATGAGTAGGTTCCTATGTCGCACCCCAGTGTGCGCAGCCGGAAACCGAACACTCCGCAGGGATTACACCCTGCATTCGCGTGGACCACTCGCCGAGAAGCGACCTGCCGCTTCTCAAATATAAAACCGCCCTCTCGGGCGGCTTTTTTTATTTTACTTTTTCAGCATCTTAAACGCGCGCGGTCCCCAATCGTTATCTTTGAGACCCGGAATACACCACAGCATACACAGCGGCTCGATAGCGCGAGCGGCCTGCGTGCTGCCCATGTCCATGGGCTCCCAACCGAATTGTGCAATGATACCGCCAACAGTTTTTTTGGCCGCTTCATCATTGCCGCAGATAAACATGGTAGGCGTCGTTTCGAAAGTGGGGTTTACCATGTACCCACTACCTACACTATTAAACGCTTTGACGAATTTCGCTTCCGGTGCAATCTTTTGTAAACGTTCGAGTAGTGAATCACTGAGCGAAGTGAAAAAGTGTAGCACGCCGTTCACCGGTGGCTTGGTGGTATCGATGGGGTTGGTAGTATCGATAACAATTTTACCTGCCAGCTCGCTCGTAAGGTTCTGCACAAGCTGCTCGGCTGCTTCGCCTCTCACGCTGAGCACCACGATTTCGGCAGTGCGCGCCACCTCCTGAAACGTTCCCACTGCCCCACTCCACCCCTCCGGCTGTTTACCATCGCGCGAACCAAGCGCGACATCATAGCCATACTTCTGAAAACCATTGGCAAGTGTGATACCGACGGTACCGGTGCCAAGAACTGCGACTTTTGACATAGAAAATATATTTTAAAATAAAGTTTTTTTATACTGTAACACCACATAGGTGTGTTGTCTACCTGTGCGATGTGCCCTTGCATTTTTAGCCCAAATATGGTATCCTAAAGCCAGAAAATACTTGTTAGAAATATAGTCGAATTTCTATACATATTTTTTTACAATAGATAATTCTCTATACTATGACAGGCACTATCAAACGCATCGTGGCAGACAAAGGCTTCGGCTTTATCGGCACCGATGACGGTGGTAAAGACGTGTTCTTCCACTCCACCAGCGTGGTGGGTGGCGGTTTCAACACCCTCAAAGTTGGCGACAAAGTCAGCTTCGATGTCGAAGATTCCGAAAAAGGTCCACGCGCTGTGAACGTAACGGTATCAGCATAAGACCAACCAAAAATCGCCCGCACGGGCGATTTTTTATTTGGCAGATATTTTCTAACCCTTATGGGCAGAAGACCCGGACGCCAACAAATGCTCGATGAGTGGGCCATAGGTATCTCGATCTTTGTACAATACCTCGAGCAATATTTTCAAACCACGATTCGCGCGAACAGATACGAGTTTCGGCCGCAATCCGCCCGACGGGTCTATGGTTTTGGCTGCCTCACGCATTGTCACTCCTTTTAATTTCGTGAGCACTATAATGACATAATCTTCCTCGGCGTCTTCGATCCGCCAACGAGTGCGATCGATATACAGCCTGACAAATTCACTTTTTGCTTGCTCCATAAGCGCTTCGAGCTGTTCGCGCCTGGCTGGATCACTATCAAAATTACGCGCCGTGAGACTTCGCTTGGGTTCACTACCCAGCTTTTCAGGATCTTTACCCAATACATTCGAGGTATCTGCCGAGCCTTCGTCGGGGGGTAATGTGCGAGCAAAAGGCTTGAGACCAAGTGCCTCATCGGCGTGATCCATTGCTGCTGGCCATGAAAAAACATACCCCGCTCGTGTCCTATTTTGAGTAATATCTTGTTTCAAAAAACGATACAGCTCACTATCGGTACGCCGCGTGTCTTCCAAGAAATCAATAACGTCGGTTCGGGCGGTGCGACAGATGCCGTAGTATGCCCCGCGACTCAAATCCACACCGGCAGGATCTTTCGCGACCTGTTCAATCGGCACGAGATCGATATAATAATCCCTAACGCGCGCGAGCTGTGTTCGAGCGTAGGCTTCGGTCGCCACTTCTTTCTTACCTCGATAATAGGAAACAAACGCATCGGCAATGTCGGACAGCTCCTGCTTGAGTGTGGCACGATAGGTGTCTGTGTGTGCCTCTATGTCTCGCGCCAATTCTGTGGCCGTATCGCTGTGGTCGGCAGGTTCGCTGTGCGTCTGATCGTGGCCTGGACGACGGGTAAACTCGCTCATACATGAATATAGATGTATAGAAACGTCATTACTGTAGCACGACTGCGCTTAGTTGTCTAAACTCCGTTCTTCTTATATACTGCCTATAGTTTCACTACTCTCCATACAATTTTTATTACTATGAAATACAAACTGTTCATCGCCATTATACTGTGCCTATTTATAGGCGCTGGTATCGTGCTATTTATTTTACGCTCCCATTCCCAAACACCAGTGGACATATCACGCTGGAGCGGCACCTGGGTTTCCGCCGATGCGACACCGGATATATATGGTATTGTAACTGTACAAACCACCAGCTCACCGCCCGGGCAGCTGCACTTTACACTGGAGGCTTTCTACGGAGCGAATATGGGAAATATCGATGCCACCGCCACTCTTGCCAAGAGCGGTGAAGAGGCACGGGCGCATATCGTGGACGGTAACAATGTGTGTGATGTAACACTACTGCATCCGAACGAAATAATAACTGTTTCCACCACCGAGCAGTGCGGCTACTACGCTGGCATGAGTGTGACATTCGACAATGATTATATAAAAGACAAACCGGTGCCTACCAGCTCGGTAAAAGATTTGCTGGCGCTCTCCACTCCAGCTCTGCAAAAAAGTTTTACGGATTTAGTGGGCGATGATCTGGATAGCTTTCTCGTGGGTACCATGGACCAGGAAGAAACCGACTTACTTGACCCCAATCTGCCGGGCACCGCTTATAGCGGCAGTGCTTATGGACTCTACGGTATTGTGGATAATTTGGTACTGGCCGTGCAGCCGAACTATATCTGGGCAGTAGTGCTCGACGAAAAAAGCGGCTACGCGCGCTACTATACCAACGTGCCGGAGTACTATCACAAAGTCCCCAAAACCATAAAACGTTGGCTTACCGAGCATGGCGCGGAAGCGGAGTATGAACAATGATTATACTTCTTTCGAAATAGCCGCAACCACGATTTCGGAAGCAAAAATACGGTACACGATTCGACACGACAGAGCGTTGAACGAAAAATAGCCGGCAAAACTTCCGACCAACTTTTTCCCCGCGTGGGGGTGTATGGAAATCATTACGAGCGCCGCGAGTGCTCGGCCAAATAATTCCGGAGATAATTTAACGAGCGCCTTTTCGGCGCTTGGTTTTATGGTGAGTATTTTTCGTGCCATACTGAGGTGAAACTTCGCGCAATACTAAACCTTGGCGCGCCAAAAGCTGGTTGAGCGTAGTGTATGTTTTGCTCACATGCGACGCGCGATCGCGTATGATATCAGCCATGTCGTTTTTGAGCGTGGGGAATTTGTGCATCACTTCGAGTGTTTCGGCCCACGACTCAAACTCGCTCGCCGACATTACAACGGCTTTGGGTTTGCCTTTTTCGGTGAGCGTATAGACGGTGCCGGGGGCCTGCACTTCGGCAACAATTTCAAAAATTCGTTTGCGTGCTTCGGAGATAGGGAGTGTGGTCTTGCTCTGCATAATTTAAAGTGTCATCCTGAATTTATTTCAGGATCTTTTATTATATTTTAGATGCTGAAACAAGTTCAGCATGACAGATCCCGAAAGGGCCCGCCCCGACGACGAAAGAATCATCGGGGCGATGGCCACAGAGTTTTTATTTTTCCCTCTTTTAAAAACAAAAACTCACACGTACATTTTAATGTACATGTGTACTATGCGTCAAGTGAGGTTGTGCACAGTGTGCACCCTCCCCGCTTGGGCAGGGTGGTGGACGTTTTATAAATAGTGACTTTAGTGTGGTGACGCCAAAAAACGACCTAAGGGATTCCCTGCCTGCGCAGGCAGGCTCGACTCGGCTCGGAATGACAGACGCGACAAAGATCCTTCCCTCCACAGGCGGGCAGGCGGGGGTGTTAACACCGCTCAGGATGACAATGTAACAAAGAGATTCCCGCTTTGGCGGGAATGACATATTGGCAGAATGCGCAACAAAAAATTGTTTACAGCATTCCCTCTTCTTTCAAACTCTTAAATCCCGCAGCAGACACAATGACATGGTCGAGCATCTCGATACCGAGAATTTTTCCTGCCTCCACGAGACGCCGCGTCACTTCGTGATCCTCGTGCGACGGTTCCACATTTCCCGATGGATGGTTGTGCGCCACGATGATTTGCGCGGCGAGATGCGCCACGGCCGGTTCGAACACTTCGCGCGGGTGCACGAGGTTGGCGTTGAGCGTGCCCACCGAAATGATATCACGTTTGATTTCCTGGTTGAGTGTATTTAAATAAAAAATCACAAAGTGTTCTTTTTTGTGATCGCGCATATCTTTAAGCTCTTTGAAGACGTCTTCCGGTGAGAGTAGCAGCGCGTGCTTTTTATTTTTGAGGAGCCTGCGGCCAAGTTCAAAACACGCAATGATTTCGCACGCTTTGGCTGGTCCAAGGCCAAACGTCTCCTTCAAAGCATCGAACGAGGCAGTGGCGAGCCCGCTACCGCTGAATTTCTGCAAAATTTTTTCGCTCATGTCCACCACATTCATGCCTTTACCACCCGTGCGCATGAGTATGGCGAGCAGCTCCGAGTTTGAGAGTTTGCCCGCGCCATACTTGATGAGCTTCTCGCGCGGCCGTTCAATTTTGGCGATGTCTTTTATTTTCATACTCCCTCCATAACGAACAAACAACGAAACATTCTACGATAGAGCGCGCGATGTTCGTATAAAAAATTAAGTACTAATATAAAAACAATCCCACGTGGGATTGCTTCCCCCTCCTTGAACATAAGTATAACACAAAAGACGGCACGTCTTAAGCGCAACTGTGGATAACTCTACATTTTAGCACAGTCATGCGCATGCAAAAATTACATTTCATGATTTTTTCGTTCGCGTTTAGCGCGTGAGTGATATTTTTTACGCTCTAAACGTTTTTCTTTGGATGCGCGCGTGGGGCGTGTGGCGATGCGATGCTTAGGTTTGATGAGCGCGCGGTTTACCAGTTCGTTTAAAATTCTCACGGCGATCTGTCTATTCTGCGCCTGTGATCGTTCACTTTCTACGGACACCACGAGCTCGTCGTGCAGGTTGATACGACGACTGAGTTTGGCGCGGATACGCGTTTTTTCGTCTGCCGTCACACTCGGAGACGCACCAATGTTCCAGCGCAGGTGCACTTTGGTATTCAGTTTGTTGACATTTTGCCCGCCGCGGCCGCTCGATCGGGCGAAGGAAATAGATAGTTCGTGCTCCGGGATACGATACCGCATAATGAAGTGCTGTTAGCGCTTTTTGAAACGGATAATACTTGGCACGCGCACAAAACTGTCCGCGTGAACAGCGGAACTCCCCCACACTGCCATGATGCCAGTGGATGGGCCACCGTCAAGGTTGAGCACATGTATAAATGGGATGCCGGTTTTTTCTATTTCACGCATGAATTGATAGAGACTGAGCTCCGTGGAAGTAAGCGCGATAATATACACGTTACCATCGGCATCAATCCCGAGAGCGGTACGCCGTGCTATTTTGTTGGTATCGCGCGACAGGTCGGGCTTGCTGTTGCGTATGAGAAATGGATAACTCTGCACTGCGCCATCAAATGTTTCGCCGCTCATGAGTGGATTGATGTGCAAATCACGAATAAAAAAGGTGCCGTTGCGTATACCGATGAGACCGCTTTTATCTTGATCGAATAATAATTTTCCAATTCGCTTGCCTTGCGCTACCAGATAACCTGACGGCGTAAAATCAGGATTGAAGTAACCGCCGTTGATGATCACCTCATCACCGCCCGTTTGCCATGCCGAAACAGGCTGGGGCTCAGCGCTGTATTCTACCGACGCAGAAAAAGTACTCGAAGCAAGACGAATGATCGTGAGCGGGCTCACGACTGGCGTATTGGTCGGCTCAGCAACAGCGGGAGGCGGGGTAAGTGACGGCCGTGGCAACCGGTAGGCATAATACACACTACCGCCTACCGCGATACCGCTCACACATACTACCACGGCTAGAAACAAACGCGCGGAGCGAGACATCATACGGGCTGTGTGGTTTCGTGCGTAAGCGTGCGCGTGCCTACCACCACCCCGATAAGGCTACCGAGAATAGCGCCGGCTATAAAATCGGAAAACCAGTGAATGGTACCGGATACTCCAATACCGATGTACAGCGCGTAAATAAGTGGCACGAACGCAACCAAACGATTCGTTTTTTTTCTCAGCAATATATAGAGCATCACACCAGTGGCAAAAGCGAGCGTGGTATGGGTTGAGGGCCACCCCCAAAAGACTCCACCACGCCACCATCCAAATCGAAACACTTGCGTAATATCGGTTGGTACGCCGCTGGCAAATACCGGACCCGGCCGACCGGTGAGCGCTTTATAAAAACCGGAAATAAGAAATGCTAGAATTTCCGCTCGACCGAGCGCGAGCGCGGTAGTTTTCCACGGCTGACTTTTCGCGATAAACCCTACCGCATAGGTGATAAAAGGCGCTACGAGCGGCACCAGCCCTCCGACTACCGCCGCAGGAAACAAATACATGCGGATGTTGTCGGTAGCGAGGTACCATTGCCAATCGATACCACTGACCACGCATATGAACGTCAGGAACCACGCACCAACATGCCATCCGAAAGTTGTACCTCGAAAACAGGCGAATGCATCACCTGCCAATGAACGGAAAAAAGACATATTCAATTAAGCTGCCAAATCATGAAGGTAAGGTAGGTAGCATAACTCACCCAACCAATATACGGTAACAAAAGTACGCCAGCCACCCACGATACTTTGGCAAACTCAAAGGTGGTAACAAGTATGGCAAGCCACAAGGCGATGATTTCAATAAACGCAGCAAATGGGGAGTGCAGACCGAAGAAAAGTATCGACCACAGCACGTTTAAAATGAGCTGTACTCCATACATAATAAGCGCGTACTTTCGCGATACTCGCTCATCGGTCTGGCTACTCAAAACAATATATGCGGCTATGCCCATGAGAAAAAATAAGGTTGTCCACACCGGCGCGAAAATCCATGTAGGTGGCACGAACGATGGTTTGGCGAGATCGACATACCATGTGGAAATAGACGGAGTGGTAAAGAGAGAACCGATAAAACCAACCATTTCTGGAATCAGTATCGAAATGATAAGTATGAAAAAATTTTTCTTTGTCATAGAGTTATAAAATAATACTTTCCATTTCCATTGTTTTGCGTGGCAAAATATACACGTCGGCACGGTAATCGTCTTCGCCCACATACTCCCCTTCTCGTCGGAAAAGCCGTTCAAACGGAGCGCAGTTTCTGCACCCGTCTTCTCCATTCGGACATTTGAACCGATTGATTTGCCGCGCTACTTTTATGTCTTGGGCGATTCTGAGCACTTTTTCGCGAGCTGTTTCGATAGCTGGTAGTTGTTTCTCTGAGAGTGTATCGCTACTATCCAGATACCAATAGCTCGCTTTGGTGACATTTCTTTTTTGGCAATTTTTCACGAGTAGATGATAAATCGGAAGCTGCAACGAATCGTCGTCTTCTTCGCTGCGTCCGGTTTTGAAATCGATAATGTGCACACTGTCGGTGTCGGGCAGATATTCGAGCCAGTCCACCTTGCCACACAAAATAATATTTTCTTCTGGTGAAATCCAATAATACGGCAGGTCTTGCTGGATCTTCACGGCCGGATTCGCAATCGGTCCGGGGTGATTCTGCACGCGGCGCAACATATCTTTGCCGCGCTCTTTGTATGTAAATTCGGTTGAATCGTCAAAAAATCCACCTTTTTTCCCCGACACTTTATTCCACGCGCGCTCAAAAGCCACGAGCAGCGGTTCTTGGAATCGTTTCTCTTTGGGTAAAATGGATAATGACTCCAGCACTTCATGCACTGCCTGCCCCAATGCGAGCGATGGCGACATGAGTTTCATTTTGTGATTGGTCTTGGGGTCTTTGTAGACGTTTTTGAGATAGTAGGCCCGGGGGCAGCTGCGGAAGTCACTGATAGAGCTATGCGATACCCAGACGGCAGTAAATTTATCTTGCATACAAAAAACTATAAAGCACATCTCATGGGCAAGGACTTTGCCGGTAAGTACTGAGCGCGCGCGGACGACCAAACGAACAAGTCAACGCGCGTATCTATGGGCGACGTGCCGCACGCGCCATCTGGATCGGTCATACAGTAATGCATGGCGGCGCAATGACGCGTCACCCGAATAGAGGAGTTGCTGCACGCTGGTACTGCATAGTCCGCCTCTCCAAAACAGGCGGGCTCAACGTCCGCCTGACTGCTTTTGACAAGCGCATCATGCCAAAGCAGGTGAAGTGTGTCCGTATCGAAAATGACGACCTCCGAACTAAGACGCGATCCCACCGCCGCCCGCGGGGCTTCCACCACGCTGTACGTGACAATAAAATCTTTTTTGCCGTCACGATTCACGTCGTACAGACCAACACCCATATCACTATCAAAACGAACGCCCTCCACTGGCCAGGGTTTATATGTGGTGGGCAACGATACTTTGCGCAGCAATTTTTCTAGTTGCGCGTCGAAAATACCCACGAACGGTGTGCACTGAACGCGAGACGTTTCATCGCTTGGACACTCACTCCACGCCATTATATACGTACCATTTGGTAATGGGAGCGCGGGTGTAGCGGTAAAATGTGTATCCTTTTTTGTGGAAACCAAAAAACGGATATCGTCATCTGCTAGAACTTCGGCACCCGCCGGATCCAGCGACAAATTCCAAACAGTTGCGATGTCGGTCGCGGGAACCTGAACAACCGTACTACTCACCGAAATCTGAACAACCGAAGAAGTCGGGGTAGTATGGCCGTCTCGTGGCGTGCTCGTACTCGTACTATTGTTGGAAAAAGATGCTCCGCATCCAGACACGAACAAAACAACAGTAACAACCGCGAAAACAGAAAAAGATGCTTTATAATACGTCATAATATGTGTAATAGTAGCTGTATGGTATCATTTCTGGTTCAGGTTGTCTAACAAAAAACAGCCGTTGGGCTGTTTTGAATAGTATGTACTGTGCTTATTTTTTCAGCTGCTTGGTCCACGCTACCAACGCTTCGAGCATCTGCTTCACTTTCTCTTTGGTGTGTTCATCAGTCAATTCAAGTTCCACAGAAAATTTATCCTGCGCCGAGCTTACCATCACCTCTGGTCGGTTAATCAAGAGTACGTTCACCGCGGTAAGCACCTGGCGCAAATGATACTGCATACGAGCCGTGCCAAGCGTACCGCCCGAAGCGCCCATGATCGCGCCGGGTTTACCGCTCCACGCGTTATCTTCTTTTGGCCGAGACGCCCAATCAATGGCATTTTTGAGCACCCCGGAAAATGAATAGTTGTATTCGGGAGAAACGAAAAGTACCGCGTCCGCCGCTTTAATTTTATCTTTGAATTCAGTAATAACCTCGGGACGTGTCAACTCCACGTCGGTGTTGTACAGCGGTAAATGACCAATTTCAACAAACTCGATGGTAGCTTCGGGCGGGCAGAGTTTCTGCGCCGCTTTGATAAGCGCGGTGTTGAACGATCCGGCGCGCAAACTGCCGGAGAGCGCGACGATACGTAGTGAAGACATATATCAGTGTTTAAATTGCACAGTTACCGACCGATTGCGATCGACTAATTTCATCATACGCTCAATTTGATTCACCGCGCTCTGTTGAGCAGAGGATACGACTGCCGGATCTGTGGCGGCCGCCGCGGCCGCTTCTTTCAGCGCACTGTAGGCTTGATTATAACCGTCGTCATTGTTAAAAACACGCTTCAGGATACCTTGTTTATTGGAGAGGGTGATATCACCCACCACTTCCACACTATTATTTTCTATCGCGGGGAGCGAAACGGTAATGGCGTGGTCAGTAAGTACGACATCTCCAGCCGTCATCGCCGTGAGATCGATGCCACTATTCACGCGCATGGTAGCGAATGCGGTAATATCCTGCCCCCAGAAAAAATCTTTCCAAAGCGAGCCAGAATCATTTTTGATAGCCACCTGTTCGTTTGCCACAAAGGTCTGCGTAACAAGAAAACCTTGTTCTTTGAGTGCCGTGACAATGGTTTGAGACGTGATGGTTGGCGTCTGTGAGCGGTATCCAAATAGTCGGTACCCGGCCAACAGACCACCGAGAAAGATGACTACCACCAAAAAAATTGTGGCGTATACTTTCATAGAAACCGATTACGATCGCACTGTCCAGTTCGCCAATTCTGCTAACGGAACTCTTTTATTTGTTTCCATAAGACTGCTTACTTCCGCGCTCGTACCATCTTGGTTTAGACCAATGAATGTCCATGGATGTCCGTCGACATCATAAATGGTAGCATAGGGTTCCACGAGCACCCCACCCACCATAACTGTTTCGGGTGGTTGTGCAATTTCTACTGGCTCCTGAGGTGCGCGTTCGGCTCCAACGTCTGACATAGGGATATTTTTTAAATAACTTTAACAAAAAAACGTTTACCTTTTTGCACTATATCGCCTGTTTTGACAACGTAATCAATTGATTCAATTTTTTCTTCACCAATCTTCACTCCGCCCTGCTCAATCGAGCGCCGCGCGTCCGATTTGGTTGAACACATTTTTGATTCAACTAAAATAGTCACGATATCGTAAGCGCTAGGTTTGATTTCGGGGATGTCGGTAGGGATTTCTTTATTTTTGAATGTATCGATAAAGTACTGCTCGGCCGCTTGTGCTGCTTTTTCGGAATGATAAAATCGCACCAGTTCAAACCCAAGCTTCATTTTGATATTACGAGGGTTTTCCCCTTTTTTCAGAGCCGTTTCATACTCCTTTACCGTTTCCATCGGCACGCGCGTGGCAAGAGTAAAATATTTTATAAGCAGATTATCCGGCACGGTCATGACTTTGCCATACATATCGTTTGGTTCGGCGGTGAGATTGATGGTGTTGCCCCAACTTGAACTCATTTTGCGTCCATCGGTACCTTCGAGAATCGGACCCATGATAATATTTTGCGCTTCTTGTTTGTAGAATTGCTGCAGCGTGCGCCCGGCGAGCAGGTTGAATCGCTGATCGGTACCCCCGAGCTCAACATCGGCTTTGATTGCCACTGAGTCGTACCCTTGCATAAGTGGGTAAAGTAGCTCGCGTAACGATACGCGAGTGCCAGCATCAAGGCGACGTTTGATGTTTTCACGAGCATTAAATTCGTGCAACGAAAACTGATCGGCTTGGCTACCGATCTCCGCGAAGGTGAGTTTTTTGAGCCACTCACTATTGTAGTGCACCTCGGCTTTTTCCAAATCGATAATTTTTCCGGCCTGCTCCACATAGCTCTTCATGTTCTCTTTGATCTTTTTTTCTTCAAGCATCGGTCGTTCGCTATCTTTGTCGGAGGTATCGCCTATCACGCCGGTAAAGTCGCCGACGATAAAGACAAGTTGGTGCCCGAGCTCCTGAAAATCACGCATTTTAAGTAGTGGAATCGAACGACCAACATGCAAGTTGGGGCTCGTGGGGTCGATACCGAGCTTCACGCGCAGTTTTTTTCCGGACAATAATTTTTTTTCCAAATCTGGTTTGACGATAATTTCTTCCACGCCCCGAGTTAAGAGCTCTTCAATTTTTTTGCCATCAGTAGATACCATAGAAGTATTATTTGCACGGTGTCGCTTGAACGCTGACGCCGTATAACTTATTCAATATGAGCTTGTAGTAGTCAATCGGATACTGCGCATCCACACCCGTTATCTGCGGTCCCCAAGTAGTATCGGTTGTCATGGTCACGTTGGCAT
>CAYTPE010000033.1:0-12283 GCA_964439885.1 uncultured Gammaproteobacteria bacterium | reverse complement strand
TGACAGCCAAAAATATGTGTTAATTTTTGGTTGTAGTGAAGCAATTGTAGAAATAACTCGCTAACAGTTCTAGATCAGTTATGTATGGTGCATAAGTCAAAAAAACGTACCGACCCGAATGGTGGTGAGGTAATAATTTATAAGGGAGCAAACAAAAATCCCAAACTTGAGGTTCGTTTACAAAACGAATCTGTTTGGCTTACCCAGAAGCAGATGGCGGAGTTATTTGATAAAGATGTCCGTACTATTAACGATCATGTACGCAACGTTTTTCGCGAAGGTGAGCTAAAATCTGTGGCAACTATCCGGAAATTCCGGATAGTTCAAACTGAAGCAGGTAGACGCGTAGTGCGTGATGTTGAGTGCTATAATTTGGATGTGATTATATCTGTTGGTTACAGAGTAAAGTCTTTGCGCGGCACCCAATTCCGCATCTGGGCCACCAACGTTTTGCGCCAGCACATTATCGACGGTTACACCATCAACCAAAAGCGCCTTGAAGAACACCAATCTCATCTTTTGAGTCTGCAAAAGGCGATTGCGTTTATACGCTCCAAAGCTACGCGACCAGGATTAGTCGGCCAAACTGATGAGCTCATGAGTGTAGTACAAGACTATACCCACACGCTAACGCTTTTGCATCAGTACGACAAAGGCGCGCTTACGTTGCAACGAGGAAAAAAAGCACGTTCGCTGCTCACATACGAAAATATACGGGCGCTGATTGATACGACTAAAGAAAAATTGTTGGCAAAGAAAGAAGCCAGTGATTTGTTTGGGGTGGAATATGGTGGAAAACTCAAAAGTATTCTGGGCGCGATTTACCAAACATTCGGAGGCGCAGAACTGTATAGCACAATAGAAGAAAAAGCAGCCCATGTTTTATATCTCGTTATTAAAGACCATCCGTTTAGTGACGGCAACAAACGTATCGGCTCACTTTTATTTGTGTATTTTTTGGAAAAAAATAAATACCTCTGGCGCAAAAATGGTGAACGGAAAATTTCCGACACTACGTTGGTCGCCCTCGCGTTACTTATTGCAGAAAGCGATCCAAAAGAAAAAGAGATAATGATTGCGTTAATTACGAATTTACTCGTTTGAGTATGCCGCTTGACATCATCGGTTTATTTCTTCATCTCGCCGGGTTCGTCATTGGACTCGGCGCCGTTACGGTGATTGATCTGCATGGGTTTCTCGGCAGAAAATCTGCCTATTGGACCGAAGCCACCACGCGCACGCATAAAGTGACCAAACCGCTCATTTGGATTGGTATCACCCTGGCTATGCTCGGTGGCTTTATTTTTTATCGCGGTGAATATTTTTCTCCTATTCCACTTGCTGAGCTCGGCGCGCTTATCGTTCTCGTTGTCAACGGATTATTTCTCTCGTTTCGCGTGAGCCCGTATATGATAGAGCGGGAACGGCAAGGGAAACAAGCGGAACTTTTGCCAAGCGAGTGGCAGCGAAAAATTTTTATTAGTTTTATTGTTTCCGATATCGGCTGGTGGGGGAGCCTCATGCTCACGGTTGTCTACCTTATATACCGCTAAGGGTATGACCACAAAAGAAAAAAAGTTGGCAGCGATTGCGCGCGAGATCGAACAGTGCCGTGTATGTAAACGGGGCAAGATTGGCAAAGCGGTGCCAGGCGAAGGCAGCGCCAATGCGCGCGTGGTGTTTCTGGGCGAGGCGCCGGGGAAAAAAGAGGCCGAGAGTGGTCGGCCGTTCATCGGCCGGTCGGGGCAGCTCCTGCGTTCGCTTATTCGCGCGGTTGGGCTCACCGAAGCGGATGTGTATATTACGAGCCCGGTGAAATATCTGCCAAGCTATGGTACGCCTACCCAAGCGGACATTGAGCACGGCAAAAAACACCTACACGAACAGCTTGCCGTTATCGAGCCAAACATAGTTGTACTACTCGGCTCGGTGGCCGGCAAAGCGGTGCTCGATACGCCGCTGCCCGTGAAAACGTATCACGGAACCGCTGTCAAAAAAGATGGTGTAAGATATTATGTCACACTTCATCCGGCCGCCGGCTTGCGCTTTCCGCCACTCAAAAAACTGTTAGAAGCTGATTTTAAAAAATTAAAAAAATTACTATAGGAGCACTATGAAAAAAATATATTTCGTATATTATTTTCTGGGGTACACGTTATTTGTGGCGCTCCTCGTGCCGATGATTGTAAGAAAAATTATTTTTGATGCGCCAAACCTTTCTATCGGGACTATTGTGAGCATCTTGGCTCTTACCATCATTCCATTTTTTATCGGTTACAGGAAATCTCCAGAATTTCGTGGAAAATTTTTGGCGGCGAGCATGACGGCTATCACCGTCGCTCTCATTGCTATTATCGTCTTTTTTACCATATACGACTCGGCCGAATGCACAGATATGTGCGGGTTCGGCGTTGCCGTGGGCCTCTTTGTAGCCGCGGCGCTCGGTGTATCTGCGACGGTACTGAACATTATGAACTTTGTGATATTCCGAAAACTCATGCTCCCGGGCCACTACAAACTGCTCGGCTACATTTCGTTCGCTGTTTTTGTCCTTTTGCTGGTGGCCAACTACTATACCTTTTTGACTTTTGAATAAAAAATAAACACTTATCCCCACCCACCTAAAAAAGTTGTTTGAGTTGTGCTATACTCATACATAGGGAGGGGTGAATAATCCCCGTTTGGGGATTTTTTATTAAATTACGTATGACGTTTCCTAAAAAGACTGTATTGATCATTGTGATTGTGTGTACGCTGGTGATAGCTGGCGCGCCACTGGTGATGCAACGGTACAGGAGTTGGCAGTTTAGTAAGTCGCTGGAAAGCATCCAGCAAAATGAGCTTGCGCTCGAAGCCGCTCAATATGAGACTGCGATGAAGGATACGTATGGAGGCAAAACTCCCAAAGAAACACTCGATTTATTTATTGCAGCGGTGGAGAAAAAGGATTATGAATTGGCGAGTAAGTATTTTGTGATAGACCAACAGGCGGTTCAATTAAATGAATTTAAAAAAGGATCTGAAGCAGACAAGATCAATTATTTAAAAATATTGAGATCTCTTAAGGAAGAAGGATTCAGCGATGATAAACAGCAATTTACCATGAGAGCCAGCATGGCAGGGCCGGATTTTTTTGCGCAGTTTCTTGTTTATCCGAATGGCATTTGGAAAATAGTTAAGATATAAAAGTAAACATATGAAATTAAAAAGGAGGGTTATTATTTTTGCATATTTATTGGCTCTAGCTTTATGTGCTGGAGTTTTTTTTATAAAAAAAGCTGATTCGTACGATGACCAAACCACACATCCGGCCATAACCGATGAAATAGTTGATTTTTTTAATTTGTCGTACCCAGATTTGGCCATCACCCCGGAGGAAAAAGAATGGGTAGTAAGAGGAAGTATGGATGAGGATACCTGGCCACGTTGGATAAACCATTTTTACGATCCTGTTTACAATCAAGGGTGGACCGCAGAGAAAATGGGCAATATCTCGCCATCGAATGGTCTAGCTCTCAACAAGATGCTTTTGTCGGATTATCCGCCAGCCCCATCTAAATATTGGGCCCAGCTACCTAATATCCAAGCTCAGTATAAGACTTTTGGTGGGGATCGTACTTGGCAGAGGGCAATTTATGAGTTAGCAAACAATAATAACAGACAAGAAGCTTTGTATACTCTTGGGCACATACTTCATCTTTTGGAAGACTCAACTGTTCCCGACCATACCCGGAACGACACTCACGCCCACCCACTGCAAAGTTTTACCGGTGATTACGGAAGCCCATACGAAGAATATACAAAAAAATATATTCGGTCTAACGGTAAAACCAATTTACCAATTACAGCAGAATTATTATTCACTCAAAGAATTAGACCAAACGAGCTGAGCTCATTAAATAGTTATTTTGATCTTTTAGCCGCCTATTCAAATTCCCATTTTTTCAGTAAGGATACTATCAGTTCTGGCAAGTATCATTCACCTAAGGTTGATTATTATGATGACAATTATGCGTATAGTTGGGATGACGACGGTACTAAATTTCCTGTTGCTTTAGTTGAAAAAGTTAGAAAGAATGGATTTAGCATGGAGACAACATTTACGCTCGATAATCCAGTAAACGATCAAAAGATTCTCGACGCATATTTTTCACGTTTGTCGCGCGCCGCGATAGTTAACGGAGCAGGCGCAATGAAGTTGTATTTTGACGAAGTTAAAAAAACTAAAGAGGGAGAGGAGCCTTTGCCGGCGATTCCAGAAGAAAAAGCGGGCGTGAATTCACTGCTCGCCAATTTAAAACAAGACGGAACAAGTGGATTTTTGAAGGGAGCAATCAACATTTTTGCAAATAATGCATCATCATGGCTGGATTCAATTAGTATATCTTTTGTCAAAACAGTAAAAGTATCATTAGGTTTACAACAACCTACTATTGAAGTTAATGATCAGCCGATGGTAGTATCTGATTCAGTTGTCAAAATGTCCCTTCCTCAAGCTGGTGACAGAAAAATAGTCGTCACACCACCATCCAAAGCACCAGCAGAGGTGCTAGGAGAAAAAATTGTTGGTGAGCAAACCGATACGGCCCCGGCTTCTGCACAGAGCCAGAGCGAACCGGCTCCGAGCACTGAACAGGTGAAACCGAAGCCAACCGTTGGTTTAACCGGGTACAGTGGTGGCGGTACCACAGTCGTTGCCAATGTGGAGACGTCTGCCGCGCAAACAGCCGCAGCGCCTGCGCCCGCCACGAGCAACGAACAAACCGCACCCACTAGCAGTGAGCCCGCGGCGGTAGTGCCTACTTCCACTCCACCCGCAGACACCACACCACCCACAGTGCCCGATGTGTCACTCACCAGTGAAATAGGCACATCGACACGCACGCTTCAAATTGTGGTGAAGAGCACCGATGCGGGCGGCGGGAGTGTGGTGTACGATGTGGAGTATGCCGCGTGCAACGGGTGGGGGTGCGCCGCGCCCACGTCGAGCTGGATGGTGGTGGCGCGTGAGAGTTCATCAACAATATATTTAATCAGCGCTGAGCGAGGTCAGACGTACTATGTTCGCGCCCGAGCCACAGACGAAGCGGGCAATGTGAGCGAGTGGTCCACTGCTTCGAATACAGCAACATTCATTAATTGGTCTGGAGAAGTTGTGTTTAACGAAGTAGCGTGGGCAGGCACGTCGAGCCTGTATCCAAACGATGAATGGTTTGAACTATACAACACCACCGACCAACCGATCGACATTAAAAATTGGCAAATCAAAATTTCCGGCACACCCATAAGCATCGCTAAAATTGCTACCACCATAATTCCCGCGCACAGCTTCGCGCTCTATGAACGCGGCCGTGATGGAGCGGTAACTGATATTCCGGCTGATGTGATATACACATCGAACAACGGAATGAGCGACAAAGGGGATGTATTGGAGTTAGTGAAGCCAAATGGGGAAAAGGCAGATGTGGTGGACGCGAGCCGTGGGTGGTTTGGTGGTGATGCTATTCTGTACCGAACCATGGAGCGAATTAAACCGTTCAACTCGGGCAGCGATCCATTGAGCTGGCAAACGAACAAGGGTATACGTGTACTTGGCAGGTCATATAATGGTGGGCAGCTCCATGGTTCACCCAAGCAGCCCAACGTTGGTTTTCTTGCCCTCAATTACCGACAAGAAGACCCTGAAGTGACACTCACCACCGAAAACAATCCCTACGTTCTGCAATATTATGAAATTCCAACCGGGTCTATTCTCTATGTGCAGCCAGGGGTGGTCATAAAAAGTTATTATACAGACGCAAAAATTGATGTATATGGGAGTCTGGATGTGCAGGGCGACCGCAATAAACGCGTCGTGTTTACATCCGGGCGTGATCATTCGTTTGGCGATTCACTGCTCGATACCATTGTAGGCACTGCCTGGTCAACATCTACGCCGCTTGCTAAAGATTGGCAAGGCATATGGCTGCATACCGGAGCAAACACGTCTATTGCAGGCGCAACAATTCGTTATGCAGGCAAAGATTTTAAAGTGCTCAATAATGGCAGCGTATCGCAGGCAGTGCGCGCCGACGGCGCTCGCCTTGCTATTCAGCATAGCACGTTCAGTGATGATGGCAGTGTTGCAGTGCATGTGGAATCTGCGTCGACTACTATAAACGATGTTACTTTTAAAAATGGTGGGCGTGCCCTCGAAGCGATTGATAGTAAACTTTCGGTGCAACAAACCGAAATCAGTAATTTTACCGACAACCAGACACCTCTTTTTGTCAAAGGTTTATGGCCAAGCTTCGGCTCGCTGTCTTTGCACGATAACACAATCAACGTTCCCTTTCTCAGCCAGGTGGTAGTGAATGAAGCGGCAACAATAGGCGAAAATTCGATTGTAGCGCTCGACAATATGAGTATATCAGCGACTTCGAGTCTCACCGTCAACCCCGGGGTTATTTTCTACTTTACCAAAATGGCTGGGATGGATGTGCGCGGTAGTCTCTGGATGAATGGAGCCGCTGATCGCCCAATCATCCTCGCTCCTTATGCGAGTGGTACCTACTGGGGGAGTATTGTCTTTACCAATTCTACTTCGGCACTGCATCATGTAGTGATGACTGGAGGTAATGGTGTGCAGCCACGCACGAGCGCGCAAGACGGCATGTTAATAGCGAACAATAGTACTGTAACCTGCGATGACTGCTCACTCATAAATCCGCGCTCACCGGGCAATACAGTACAGACAACAAATTCCAATTTTATCTTGAGTAATTCTCTTATTGGATACAGTACACCGCAAGCATTTCAAACTATTGGTATTAAAATGACTAGCGGTACACTCACGATGGGAGACACCTTGTTCTCGAATGTAAATTACGGCCTCTATGCTGGTGCCACACCAGCCCCACCCGTGACCGCAACCAATATATCAAGTTCTTCATTTTCTCACGTTGACCGCTTCACCGAACCGCAAAGCTGGTTCGCTCAATTTATCGCTCCATAACTTGCCTTTTTTTCATAGATGAGCTACGCTGAGGGTATATTCTTAATTTTTTCTATGGACACACAAACCCCCAGCGGGGCGACGCCAGCCTCGAGCTATGCGGCGCGCAAACGTAAAAATACCGTACGCGGAGTTTTGTGGCTCGTGTTACCACTTGCGGGTTTATTCGTTTTACTAACTGTATACGCAGTGGCGAGCCTCGTCATTACCCAATTGATGGGCGGGAGCGCCTCGGATGTGAGCGGAGGGCTCGGAAATGCCAGCGCTGGCCTCACTATCGCACGGATTCTGCGGGTAGTGGTAGGTTTGCTCGGCATTATCGATGTCGTGTGTATAATGGTGGGCATCCCGATTGGTATTGCCTATCTTGTAAAGCATGTACCTGCTGACGGGGCGGTGTTTGACCAGCGCTCAGGCAAAGGCGCGGCATCCGAAGTTCCAGCCGAAATAAAGGGTTGGAATTGGGGCGCGGCTGGTTTGCCACTTGTCTGGGGGCTTTCCCATAGCGTATGGCTGTGTCTTATTGGCCTTATTCCAATTGTGAATTGGGTGTGGTGGATAGTGATGGGGGTAATGGGCAACGAGTGGGCGTGGCGTAAAGAGCAATGGGAGAGCGTGGAAGAATTCAAACGCGTGCAACGTAAATGGATGCCGTGGGGAATTGTGTTCTTTATCTTGAGTATACTTATCATGCTTGCACGGTTTGGTTCGTTTGCCGGACAGGTCGGCAGATAGTGGAAAATAATTTTGGTTAGTAGATTAGTATATTAATTTTTTGTACCATATCACTATGGCCAATGAAACATCAGGTGCGTATCAGCCGATCTACGTGCCATCAACGAAAAATACGCGGACAGGGTTGTGGCTCATCTTTACGCCGCTCGCTGTTACCGCGCTCCTTGCTATCGTGTCGTTTGCTTTTAAAGAGAGTGTCTTTGCTTCGGTTGTCATGATGGGTCTTACCATGTTTTCGTTTTTCGTTTTTATCTGCTTGGCGGGTGTCGGAGCGGTGTTGCTCTTTGTGAAAGAGCCGGCTCCGGGCGTTACGTTTGACCCACGTTCCGGTGTGGCCGGAGGCGAAGTTCCAGCCGAAATCAAAGGTTGGAATTGGGGCGCAGCATTTTTGGGAGTCATCTGGGGTGTGTACCACGGTGTATGGATTTCGTTGCTTAGCTTTGTCCCCATCCTCAACTTCGTGTGGTGGATCGTGATGGGTTTGCGCGGCAACGAATGGGCTTGGCAAAAACGCAAATGGGTCAGCCCCGAACAGTTCAAAGCCAGCCAGTGGGGGTGGAATCGCATGGGTATGGTGATGCTTGGCTATGTGGCGATAATTGTACTCATGGAGGGTCTGGTATTTGCCACGATGGCTAGTGTTGGTCGTAGCTTTGGCGTGGATAGCGGATATGATGATTATGGTGATGATGGTATTTATGGCAGTGATCATTATAATTATTCCGACGACAACTATTACGATAGTGATAGTAATGACACTTCTTCGGATTATGATGACTATGATAATACTCGGATGAAGTATCCGTCTGAGCCACAAACTACTCCGGTCAAGATTCCGAGCGTTCGTTAATACGCACTTAAAACGACCTTCACCGGTCGTTTTTTTGTACGCCGCGCGAGCATTGATTTTTCCGGAGCGGTACGGTAGACTGTGGGTATGATAACCGCAATCCAAACTACTCTTGAATCTATTCTGCGCCAGGCCGGAGTGTCTGGTGCGATTGAATTTGCCACACCTCCCAAGCCGGAGATGGGCGATTACGCGTTTGCATGTTTCGCGCTTGCCAAGGAGCAGGGGAAGAAGCCGAATGAGGTTGCAAACGAAATTGTGGCGAAATTGAAAATTGAAGATTTAAAACTGAAGGTCGTTGACGAAGTGAAAGCGTTTGGGCCCTATGTGAACTTTTTTTTGAACGGGAAAGAAATTGCTCGACTTATTTTGGAAGATATTCAGAAGCAGGTGGCAGACTTTGGTTCGCATACTGTTGGGGCGGGGAAAAAATATGTCATCGAATTTGGCTGCCCCAATCCGCTCAAAGCTTTTCATTTAGGGCATCTCAAGAATCTCATCACCGGCGAAAGCGTGGTGCGTGTATTCGAAAATGCTGGGTACACGGTGGCACGCGTCAACTATCAGGGAGACGTCGGTATGCATGTGGCCAAAGCATTGTGGGGAATTTTTGACTGGCGCGACCAATTCGAAACGGCACGCAATCTCAGCGTGAAAGAGCGGGCCGAATTTTTGGGCAGAGCCTATGCGCATGGAGCCACCTATTTTGAATCGGGTGAAGCGGCGCAGCAAGAGGTGGTAGCGTATAACGATATCATATACGAGCAGAGTAACGCCGAGGTCATGGCAGTATACCGGGAAGCACGCCAGTGGAGTTTGGACTATTTTGACGCGATATACAAAAGGCTTGGTAGTCATTTTGACCATTTGTACTTCGAATCGGAAATGTATAAACGGGCAGTGGAGATTGTGAAACACGGGCTGGAAAAAGGCATCTTCGCGCAGGGCGATGGTGCCATTATTTTCGAAGGCAGCAAGTATGGTTTGCACGATCGCGTGTTTATCAATAGCAAAGGCTTCCCCACATACGAAGCCAAAGATCTGGCGCTCGCCGAAAAACATTTCGCCGACTACCACCCCGATAAGGTAGTGCACGTGGTAGGCAAAGAGCAGACCGAATACTTTAAAGTACTTTTTAAAGCGCTTGAATTCACACTGCCCGAGAGTGCTGGCAAAGAGTTCCATTTGGTCGGTGGTTTTCTACAGCTCAAAGGTGACCAAAAAATGAGTTCGCGCAAAGGCAATATTGTGACCGGCGATGAGCTCATGGAAGAAGTACGCGAGCGGGTGGGCGCTGTGATGGCCACGAGCGAACGAGAAAAAAAGATTGATAACGCCGAAGTACAAAACACGGTTTCAGTCGCGGCACTTAAATATGGCATGCTCAAAAATAATGTGTCGCAAGATGTGGCGTTCGATGTGGAGGAGTCGTTGAGTGTGGCAGGGGATAGCGGTCCGTATTTACTCTACCTCGCCGCGCGTATCAAAAGTATTTTGCGAAAAGTGGAAAACTTTCCTTTTACACCCGTGTCCGAAAACGTCGTGGCCGAAGAAAAGGCGCTACTGCTGAAGCTGGCTGATTTTCCGTCCGTAACGCTCGCGGCGGTAGAGGCCTATGACCCATCGAAAATTGCCAAATATTTATTTGAGCTTGCCCAGAAGTTTACTACTTTTTACGAAGCATGCCCGGTGCTCAAAGCCGACGAGATAACCAAAAATTTCCGCCTCACTATCATTACCGATGTTTTGCAGGTGATGCAGAAAGGGCTTGGGTTGCTTGGGATTGAAACGGTGGAGGAGATGTAAAGTAGTCCACTAAACGTCTCACTTAGAATAATTTTAAAATAAAACCATGTGTCCAAAATCAACCTCCAGAAAAGGTTGATTTTTTTATCGCAGAGGCTTTATATGTGGTTTAAAACGTAAAATTGTGGTACAATATAATCGGGTTGCCCCATTTTTAGTGTTAGCATGACAGTTGTGACTCCTATTTTTAGTAAAAAATTACCACGGGGGAGAAAATATCATATTCACGATATTACTCCCAATCAAATCGAAGAACTGGCCGAGGTTAGATTTCCGGCATTGCGTGAACAGCCCAATAAGCTCGCCATACAGAAAAAGGCTTTAGCCAAAAAGCTACACACCAGCGCGCAATACTGTGTTTTGCCGTGGCGCTATACTGCAATTAAAACATTGCCGGAAAAGTATTTTTTTGAATTGCAAACGGCACGGAATAAAAATCTCATTACCAGCTCCGAACAGCAACAGTTCTATGCTCGTCCTATCGCAGTCGCTGGTTTAAGTGTGGGGAGTAACATCGCCCGTCTGTGTACACTGCAGGGCGGGGCAAAAAATATGAATGTGGCTGATGCCGATGTGATTGGCAGCACCAATTTGAATCGTATTTTGGCCGGTATACAGACAGTCGGTCATAAAAAAACAGAAGTGTTGGCCGAAGCGCTCTACGAGCTTAATCCGTTTGCTCGAATACACACATTTTCCGATGGTATAACTGAAAAAAATGCAGAAAGTTTTTTTTATGTTAATAATAAAAAGATCGCAGTTTTGGTAGAAGAAGTCGACAACCTTGGTGTGAAAGTTTTGTTACGCACAATTGCGGCGCGGCTGAAAGTTCCGGTTGTGAGCGTTGCGGACAATGCCGACGGCGCGATTGTGGAAGTAGAACGCTATGATCGCGAGTTTACATTTGCTCGTTTTCGAAAAAGGCTTGCTCCACTTGCCAAATTAGATCCTGCTCAGTTAACCATACAACAAAAAGCAATTGCCATAACCAAATATATTGGTGCAGAGCATATCCCCAACCGAATGCTTGAGTCGGTGCTGGCTGTGGGAAGTACGCTCTATTCATGGCCGCAGCTCGGTGGAGCGGCGGTGTTATCGGGGGTGCTTGGAGCCTACTGTGTTCGAGCACTGACAACCGGGGTTTCACTCCAATCAGGAACGTATATTATTAATTTAGATTCTTTCTTTAACGTGGAGAAAAAAAATCACACAAGAAGGAAAGCTCTTCTTACCTACTTTAAGTAATATGAAAACAGCAGTTACACCTAAGCGCAGCACAACTAAAACGACCATCGTTTCCAAAAAAATAATTGTTGACGGTGAACATCTTCAAGTCAGTGATGTGGCGGCAGTCGCACGCCACTATGCGGTGGTGGATATTGCCAAAGATGCTCGAGTCAAAATGGCGAAATCTCGAAAAATGCTCGATGAATGGATCGCTGATGAAAAGGTGGTATATGGAATTACCACTGGGTTTGGCCCCATGGTTTCCACCCTCATCCCTACTAAATATCAAAAGGATTTGCAACGTAATTTAATTCGTAGTCACAGCGCCAATGTTGGTCCGATTTTTTCGATAGAAGAAACACGCGCCGCGATGTTGCTGCGCCTCAACGCGTTTGCTAAAGGATACTCGGCGGTACGTTTTGAAATTGCCGAAATGCTTAAGAATTTTTTAAATTTGGGCATACACCCTTGTGTGCCGCAGTGGGGATCAGTTGGCGCCAGTGGCGATTTAACTCCCTCCGCTCATATTGCGCTATCTATAATGGGTGAGGGGGAAGTAGTATACAACGGCAAACGAATGTTAACCAAGCATGCTTTTAAAGTCACCGGTCTTAAACCGCTTGAATTGGCAGCCAAAGAGGGTTTAGCATTGATTAATGGGACTACCATGA
>CAYTPE010000032.1:0-12545 GCA_964439885.1 uncultured Gammaproteobacteria bacterium | reverse complement strand
GCTTCAAGCTGATCTGGTCGGTTTTTTGTCTTTCTTGCACCACCAAATTCCGGGTCACCGAAGCAGTTTTACCGTGCTTTTTGGTGGCTGTGATGACAAGAGTGTTCACACCCTGCGATAAGTCAATTTTGGTTTCAAATTTTCCGACATCGTTCACCGTCACATCCTGGCCGTTGACCGTGAGCTGCGTTTCCTTTTCGGTTTCGCCCTCCACCATTACACTCGATTGGTTTGCCACATATCCTTCAGTGGGACTGAACACTTTTAACTTAGGTGGCTCACGCACACCGCGCACTTGCCAGAAGAGGTAGCCGGCAAAAACCATTACCAAGCATACAAACAAAGCATTGCGAGCCAGCGTGGAAATAGTGGCAAACGGCAACAGCGCCAAACGACGATGCGGATGTACGATGGGAGCGTCTTCGAGTGCGCCCTCCTGCACACATTGCCGCGCGATTTCCGATTCGCTGAGACCCACCCACGAAGCGAGCTGTTTAATATACGCCAAACGATACGCTTTGGCTTTGGGCAACGTATGGAAATTATTTTCTTCAATAGCTTGCAGATATTTTTTTTGTATGTGCGTGCGCTCGGCGATAAAGTCGAGACTCAGGTTGCGAGCCAAACGAGCGGTGTGCAATCGAGCGCCAACTCGCTCCGCAGCATCGAGCTTTTTGTAGCAGAAGATGGACATGGCAGAGTAAATAATTTTCAATTTCTAATTTTCAATTTTCAAAAGCGCAGACAAATGATTGAAAATAATTTTTAAGCAAACTCCTTAATTGTTTCTTCCTCTTCTTCGTCAGATTCTTCCTCAGCACTCGCTTCGCCATCCAACACCACACCACCCGCGTTCATGGTCTGTTCCTCTTCTGACATTTCTGGCTCAGGAGCCGGGCGCGTAATACCACCCGACTGTATAATATGCTCCGTAAACACCTCACGTGGTTTGGCGCCGTCGGCAGGACCTACTATACCAGCTTCCTCTAGTTCGTCCAAGAGGCGTGCCGCTCGGGCGTACCCGATTTTCATACGGCGTTGCATAAGACTGGCCGAAGCTTTGCCGCTTTCGAGTACCACGCGTTTAGCTTCTTCGAACAGCGGGTCTTGGTCGTCGCTCGCGCCACCGAAGAGATTCATCGTGCCACCAGCGCCACCTTTGGACACAATCGATTCGTCATAAACAGGCGGTTCATCACCTTTGAGGTAATTGATAATTTCTTTCATTTCGTCTTCGGAAACAAACGCACCTTGTAAACGTTTTGGTTTAGATAAATCAGCAGTGAGATACAACATATCGCCGCGACCAAGCAAACGCTCGGCGCCCGGGCAGTCCAAAATAGTGCGCGAGTCGATAATAGAAGCCACGGAAAAAGCAATGCGACCAGGGATGTTGGCCTTCATGAGACCGGTAATAACTTCCACGCTCGGGCGCTGCGTGGCCACAATGAGGTGGATGCCCACCGCGCGCGCCATCTGCGCGAGACGAATGATGCCCGCTTCCACTTCAGCGCCGGCCATGGCCATGAGGTCGGCAAGCTCATCGATGACAAACACGATGTACGGCAATTTTTCGTCAGCGGTTTTGTTATACGAAATAATATCACGTTTACCAGCGCTCGCGAGCGTGTCGAAACGTCGTTCCATTTCACCGATTGTCCATTTGAGTGCGTTCACCGTTTTGCCCGCGTCGGTAATCACCGGCGTGAGGAGGTGGGGAATGCCATTGTAGAGCGTGAGCTCCACGCGTTTGGGGTCTACCATGATAAAGCGCAGTGATTCAGGGGTATTTTGGTAGAGCAGGCTCAAAATAATAGTATTAATACACACCGTTTTTCCCGAGCCTGTGGCACCAGCTACCAGAAGATGTGGCATTTTTGGCAGATCAGCAATATGCACATTACCGGCGACATCTTTACCAACCGCGATCATCATATTGTGCTCACGCCGTTTGAATTCATCGCTTTCGAGCAGCTCGCGTAGCGTCACCATGGCCACCTTTTGGTTTGGTACTTCGATACCAACGAGCGATTTACCAGGGATTGGCGCTTCGATACGAATTGGGTGGGCAGCTAGAGCCAGCGCTAAATCGTTCGCGAGCGATGTAATGCGCGCGAGCTTCACGCCGGCCTGCGGCTTAAGCGAGTACTGCGTCACTGTAGGACCAACACGCACCTCGCCCATGTCCACTTCGATGCCAAAATTTTGAAAGGTCTGTTTGATTACCTCAGCGCTTGATTTGATGTCGCCCGACGTTGGTTTCGATTTGATGTTGTGGAGAAGCTCAAGTGATGGCAAACGGTAGGTGGTCGGTTTGAGTTTGGCAATCGGCATTTTTTGTGGCTCGGGAGCTTCGTCTTCATCGGAGCGCGCGGCTTGCTTTTTCACTATCGTGCGATGGTGAAATTCAGGAGCTTCGTCTTCTTCCACTTCGTCATCAGTCTCCTCGTCTTCTTCATCATTCTCATCATCTTCCGCTTCCTCTTCTTCGCCCGTAGCGTATTCTCCTTTAATTTTGAACGAAACTGGTTTTGGTTTAAGACCACCAAAGAGCGCTATGAGCTGTTTGCCAATCCACCCGAGTGCCAAAAAGAATTTTTTATGCAAAGCGATAATCTGCTGTAGTGAGGTGTTAAAAATAAGGATGATGGATACGAGCAGCATCCCCACAAAGACAATAAGTGCACCCCAGTACCCCACATACGTGCCTAGTGGCCAGGAAAGCGCAAGCCCCACAAAACCACCGCCGTAACCTTGCTTCGCGAGTTCCATCATTGTTTCGACGGGATTTTGTAAATGCACCAAGCCGTTGAAACTCAAAAAAAATAAAACACTACCGATAATATGGGTAGCGCGATATTCGTACGAAATGTCTTTGATGATAAGCGCTCCTACAACAAAAAGAATAATCGGAAACACATAGCGGACCTGGCCAAAGATGAGCGCGAGCAGCGAGTCGATAAAATTACCGGCCACACCGGCCATGCCAAAAAAACTGAGCATGGAAAGCGCGGCGGCAATGATGAGCAGAATGGCGATAAGGCCACGAGAAATTTCGGGGTTGAACGTGGAAGATGGAGAGCGAGACGTGCGAGGCATAGGGTGTGTAGAAGCTGGTTGAGGCGTAAACGAACGAGGATCGAATGCGGATTCGACTATGATGCTGCGTAGTATAGCATATTTAGAGCGCAAGCAACATATGGACAAACTCAAAATGGTTTGTTAGTCTTTTGGTAGAGGTGCTACCATGAAGAAAATTGTTTTCGTCGAAGAAGGCATGGAAGTAGTTCATGGAGATTATGAGCCGCCGGTGGGACATCGGCGATTCAACGAGGCCACGAGCAGCAGAGACAATTGCTTCTACTGCAGCAGCCTCGCCGTGAGCGAGGCCTTCATACCTTCGTTCAGATTCGGCTTTTCTCCAGAGCTCCCCAACGGAAGCCTCAACACGCACACTTCCCGCCACTGTGGGTCCGACGCCTGTCGTGAACAGGCGCGAACGGATCTCGTGGCCCGCTTCCGCCTCATTGTCATCGGCAAGTAGCCAGCGGTTTCGCCGCCCGCCCAGCAGTCCTATCGCGTCGGCCAAGATCACCCGCCACGCACAGAGCCTTTCGATTTGTCGAAAGGCTCTGTGCGCGGGTGATTTTTTTGTACAATAAATCCGCCAAGAAGGCGGATTTATTTTTTCTGCACTGAACTGCGAGTAGAGTTGCATGTTTTAGCTACGAGCCGAAGGCAAAAAACGTTGCTCAGAATGCGTACAAGTACGATTGAGAGCAAGAGAGAGATGTTTTTTACAGCTCCGATCCGGTTGAGACATCAACTCTATCGCAGTTCGGTGGAGAAAAAAAGTTTAAAAAAAGGTGATACAATTTTAGATGATTTTTGTGATGTGTCAAGTGTTGATAAATTTTTCAAACACTTTTATGGATTTATTCATGCTGTCATTCCCGCGCAGGCGGGAATCTCGCTCACCATCGATAATGGATTCCCGCCGGAGTTTACCCAGCGCCACAACACGGGGCATGAATGACAAATGAAAGTAAAGAAAAAACCGCCGAGCAGGCGGAGTTTGTTTGAGGAGTGCCCGGAGAAGGTGTGGGCAGGTGGACTGCGCGGCGGGCAGAAGCGTTGGCTAGAGAACGTGTTCGACGACTTCCAGATCCACGCAGGCGAGGTCGCCATACGTGCCCCACATCAGCGCCGGCACGTGCGTGAGTACCACAGGCTCCGGCACCAAGGCGAGTTCCGCGCGCTCGTCGTTCGCAACCTGCCAACCGAGCTGGAGCGACTCGTCGAGCGTGAGCAGAGCGTGCGGCTCGTTCCGGCTCAGGTCGAGAAGCCAGTCGATGATGAGCTGGCCCCACTCCTTGCCCGAGTACTCCACCACATGTCCGAGCGGCAGGTGCATCTCGAACCTGTCTTCTCCCAGGCACACCACCTTGGGTTCTCGACGGGGTAACACGTTTTCCGCCTCGAGCACCGTGATTTTTTCGGCCACCTCTCCCATTTCGCCCCCCCACGATCGGCCCCATCCGATTTGTTTGCCTTCTTCCGGGGCAGATAGACAAGTGTCCACCTGCCTAGGAACAAGTGTGCTACAGGTATCCGACGCCTTATTGCTGTTTTTCTTACCCTTGACAGCTAAGAGGTACGATAAAATACACTCACGTGTACTTGCTAGATAAGGTCAAATTGTCACTCTGACCCGCCAGGCGGGGAAGAATCCCTCTCAAATTACAGCAAATATGCGAAAGGGATCTTTCCTCGTCATGGCGGTTCAGAATGACAGAGCTGCCCGTGGTCAATATATGTGTGGATAAATATGAGTAGAGAACCTCATCAGTCATTTTTTTATCTAAAATAAGCCAAAAAATGTCACATTCTTGACAAATAATTACTCACCCATCTCTCTTGACAACATTATATATATAGCGTAAAATTACGCTACTAACGTATCCTTCACTGCCCGGCAACTGATTTTACGCTAAGATAACGTAAAATCGGTCTTGGCAGGCTCCCTCGGTATTCATCCGACAATAGGTCCCACGTCTATTGAGGCAGCAAGGTTTTAATATCGTGTAATTGTCCGCCACGTGTTCACCTTGCTTTTTTGGCTAAAATTAAAGTAAATTAAGATAAACCCCTTATGGTTAAGGGTGGTTTTTTTGTTGTGTGGCAAGAAAAGCAGAAGTTAGAAAAGCCATAAATGCCCAAAAGGCCGTCACGAGCCTTTCGAGCATTTCAAGCCTTTTAAACTTAATAATTCCAAATTTTTTACTTAACACCGCCTATGCCTATTTTTAAACATCAGAAGGTGCGTACCATGGAGCGTAAGTACCTGTCGCCGATTCAGTCGATTCCCACCCCAGACCTGATCGAGATCCAAAAGAACTCGTATGATTGGTTTGTAAAGTTCGGCATCAAAGAATTGTTTGACGAAATTTCTCCAATTACCGATTTTACCGGCCGCGATCTCGAACTCTACTTCGACAACTACTATTTGGACGAACCTCGGTTTGATGAAGTAACCTGCCGCGAACGCAATTTGACTTACGAAGCTCCGCTGCGCGTGGTAGCACGCCTTGTGAACAAGCGCACGAGCCAAACCAAATCGCAAGAAATTTATTTGGGAGATGTTCCAGCCATGACCACCCGCGGTACGTTCATCATCAACGGTATCGAACGCGTGGTAGTATCCCAGCTCATTCGTAGCGCTGGCGCTTTCTTCACTGCCGAAAATGTTCGTGGCCGCCGTTACTATGGTGCCAAAATTATCCCGAACCGTGGCGCGTGGATTGAAGTGGAAACCGACTCCAGCAACGTGCTTTGGATTAAAGTAGACCGCAAACGTAAAGTAGCCGCCACATCACTCTTGCGCGCGTTTGGTATGCAGACCGACGAAGAGCTCATGGCCGCGTTCAAAGATGTGAATACCCATCCGAGTATTGATTACGTCGAAAGTACTATCAAAAAAGACCTAGCCAAAAATATGGACGAAGGTCTGATTGAAGTATACAAACGCATCCGCCCCGGCGATCTGGCGACTGCCGACAACGCCAAGAGTTTGATCTATGCCATGTTCTTCAATTTCGATCGTTACGATTTGGGACGCGTCGGTGTGTACAAATTTAATACCAAATTTGATTTGGGCTACACTGCCGAGGACTACGATAAAAAAGACAATCGTATTTTGTCTCCTGAAAAATTATTACTTGTACTCAAAGAAGTGGTTCGCCTCAACATCTCACAGGAAGAACCAGATGATGTGGACCACCTTGGCAACCGCCGCGTGCGCGCGGTGGGTGAACTTACCCAGAACCGTTTCCGTGTCGGTCTCGCTCGTATGGAGCGTATTATCAAAGATCGCATGAGCACCTATGAGCTTGAGGATCTCACGCCCAACAAACTTATCAACGCCCGTCCGGTAACGAGCGCTATCCGTGAATTCTTCATGAGCTCGCAGCTTTCTCAGTTCATGGATCAAACCAACCCGCTCGCTGAACTCGAACACAAACGCCGTCTCTCTGCCCTTGGTCCGGGCGGTCTTTCTCGCGATCGTGCCGGCTTCGAGGTGCGTGACGTGCATACCACTCACTATGGCCGCATCTGTCCGATTGCTACTCCAGAAGGTCCGAATATCGGTTTGGTGAACCACCTTTCGAGTTTCGCGCGTATCAACGAATTTGGTTTTATCGAAACCGCGTATCGCAAAGTATTACGCGAAGTAGAAAATGATCCAAAGCTCACCGAAGGCGAAATTGTTCGCGGTGAGGTAGAGAGCGTGAAAGATGGAACGCTTATTACCAAAGATATCGCGGCTAAACTCGCCAAAACAAAACTCAAAACGATTCCGGTGAAGCCGCGCGTGACCAATGAAATTGTGTACATCAACTCTTTCAAGGAAGAAAAAGTAGTTACTACCTCCGCCAGTGTGAAGCTCGATGAAAAAGGGTATTTCCTGGAAGAATCCGTTCCGGCTCGCGTGCACGGCAAACCAGGTGTTGCCAACACCATAGACATGGAATATGTGGATGTGGCATCAAACCAGATCGTGAGTATTGCCACGGCGTGTATCCCATTTTTGGAACACGACGACGCGACACGCGCACTCATGGGTACAAACATGCAGCGCCAAGCAGTGCCATGTATTCGCCCCGAAGCGCCCTATGTGGGCACGGGTGTCGAGCGTGAAGCCGCTTTGTACTCCGGGTACATGATTTTGGCCGAAGAAGATGGTGAAATCACTGCTGTGGATGGTGGCAAAATTGAACTTACCGGCAAGAAAGGCAAAGTGTATACCTATCACCTTAGCAAATTCAAACGTTCTAACCACTCCACGTGTGTGGACCAGCACCCTATGGTGCACCTGGGTGATAAAGTGAAAAAAGGTCAGCCGCTTTCCGACGGCCCGTCTATCCGCGATGGAGAATTAGCCCTCGGTCAGAACGTACTCGTTGCGTATATGGTGTGGGACGGCTTCAACTACGAAGACGCGGTTATCATTTCCGAACGATTGGTGCAGGGTGGCAGCTACAGCTCTATTCATATCGAAGATTACACGATCGATGTATCCGAAACGAAGCTTGGACCAGAGGTCGTGACCTCCGACATTCCCAACGTCTCCGAAGAAAAATTGAAAAACCTCGACTCCGAAGGCATTATCCGCATTGGTGCCGAAGTAAAATCCGGTGATATTTTGGTGGGTAAAATTACACCAAAAGGTGAAACCGAACTCTCTGCCGAAGAAAGACTCTTGCGCGCCATCTTCGGTGACAAAGCACGCGACGTGCGTGATTCATCGCTCTATCTTGAGCACGGTGAACACGGTAAAGTGATCGACGTAAAGGTTTTCTCGGCCGAAAACGGCGACAAACTTGAACCGGGTGTTATCAAACAAATTCAAGTCACAGTGGCCGATCTGCGCAAAGTGCAGGTAGGTGACAAGATGGCTGGCCGCCATGGTAACAAAGGTGTTATCTCGCGCGTCGTTCCAGTGGCCGACATGCCGTTCCTTGAAGACGGTACCCCGGTGGATATCATTCTTTCGCCGCTTGGTGTTATCTCGCGTATGAACCTCGGGCAATTGCTCGAAACGCACCTCGGTTTGGCTGCCAACGCGCTCGGCTACAAAGTGGCCACGCCTGTTTTGAATGGTGTAACTGAAGAACAGATCAAAACCGAATTGACCAAAGCCGGCTTCCCAGCCAGTGGTCAGATGCAGCTCTTCGATGGCCGCACCGGTGAACCGTTCGATAACAAAACCACCATCGGCTACAACTACATGCTGAAACTCAACCACATGGTGGAAGATAAAATTCACCAGCGCTCCATCGGTCCATACTCGCTCATCACCCAGCAGCCACTTGGCGGTAAAGCCCAGTTTGGTGGTCAGCGTTTTGGTGAAATGGAAGTGTGGGCTCTCGAAGCCTACGGCGCCGCGCACACGTTGCAAGAAATGATCACCATCAAATCCGATGACGTGCAAGGCCGTTCCAAAGCCTACGAAGCGATTATCAAAGGTGAAACAGTCACAAAGGTTAATGTCCCTGAGTCATTTAACGTACTCGTGAGAGAAATGAAAGGCTTGGGCCTTGAGGTCGAACTCTTACGCCGCTCCGAATCCGGTGAATATCGTCCAGCCGAAGAAGTGAAGGCTGAAGAAGACAAGCAAGCTCGAGAAGCAATGGATGCCGAACAAACCGAAACGACTTCATAGCATCATGGCGCTCGATGTATACACTAAATAAATACTTCTATGTCTAGAGAACAAACCAATTCACTTCAATTCGATGCTATTCGGCTCAAAATTGCTTCACCGGAAGTCATCAAAGGATGGTCGTATGGCGAAGTTACCAAACCAGAAACCATTAACTACCGCACCCAAAAGCCGGAAAAAGACGGCTTGTTTGCCGAAAACATTTTTGGTCCCACCAAAGATTGGGAATGTTATTGTGGTAAATACAAAAAAATCCGTTACAAAGGTATCATCTGTGACAAGTGTGGCGTGGAGGTGACGCACTCGCTCGTGCGCCGCGAACGTATGGGCCATATTGAACTCGTGGCCCCCACCTCACACATCTGGTTCCTGCGCTCAGTGCCATCCAAAATCGGTTTAGTACTCGATCTTTCCGCACAAGCGCTCGAAAAAGTTATTTATTTTGCTTCCTTCATCATCACGCATGTCGATGAAGAAGGCAAGAAGCAAGCTTCGGACCAGCTGCGCCAGGAATACAAAGCTAAGAAAAAACAAATCGATCGTGACACCGAAGTCGAGCTCAAAAAAGCGCAGGATGCCAACGCCACGAAAGATCAGATAGAAAAAATCCAAAGCGAAGCCGACCGCAAACGCGCCGCGCTTGATGCCGACTTCTCGCAGGCCGAAAAAGAACTCAAGGAACTGCAGGTCATGAAAATTATTTCCGAAAATCGCTATCAGGAACTGTCGCTCCGATACGGGCATCTTTTCGAAGCATCAATCGGTGCCGAAGCTGTGTACAATTTACTTGGTCGCATCAACATTGAAGAAACCATTAAACAGCTGACCACAGAACAGCAAAACGCGAAAGGCGCCAAGCTTGAGCGTATTATTCGTCGCAAAAAATTGCTCAAGAGTTTGGCTATGAACAAACTTCGTCCAGAATGGATGATCATGAAGGCCATCCCGGTTATCCCACCCGATCTGCGCCCCATGGTGGCGCTCGACGGCGGCCGCTTCGCCACATCCGATCTGAATGATCTCTATCGTCGAGTTATCAATCGCAACAATCGTCTGCGTCGTTTGCTCGAGCTCGATGCTCCGGAAGTTATCTGCCGCAACGAAAAACGCATGCTCCAAGAAGCGGTTGACGCGCTCATCGACAACAACGCTCGTCACGCCAAAACTGTTACCGCTTCCACGGGTCAAAAACGACAGCTCCGTTCACTCGCCGATATTCTCAAAGGTAAGCAGGGTCGCTTCCGTCAGAATTTGCTCGGTAAACGCGTGGACTACTCTGGTCGTAGCGTTATCGTGGTCGGCCCTACCCTCAATATTGATGAATGTGGTTTGCCAAAACGCATGGCGCTCGAACTCTTCAAACCATTCATCATGGGTGAAATTATCAAACGTGAATTGGCTCATAACGTTCGTTCCGCATCTCGTTTCATCGAATCCGAAGCGGACGAAGTGTGGGATATTCTCGAAGAGCTCACCAAAACTACGCGCGTCATGCTCAACCGCGCGCCTACCCTGCACCGCCTTGGTATACAGGCTTTCCACCCACGTTTGGTAGAAGGTAAGGCCATCCAACTTCATCCATTGGTTTGTACCGCGTTTAACGCCGACTTCGACGGTGACCAGATGGCTGTGCACCTCCCACTCACCGCCGAAGCTCGTTGGGAAGCAGACAACCTCATGGCCGCTGAAAAGAATTTGCTCAAGCCTGCTACCGGCCAGCCAGTTATTACGCCAAAGCAAGATATCGCGCTCGGTTGTTTCTTCATGACTCGCTATAATGTGGACGACACCGCCGAAGTGAAGAAATTTTTTGCCAATGAGCAAGAAGCTATCTTGGCTTACAAAACACGCAAGATCACCTTGCACGAACGAATTAAAGTTCGTTTCACGAGCATGGAAAAATTTGCCGAAGGCACGAGTCATCTCATCGAAACGTCTATCGGACGTCTCTTCTTCAACGAAATCGTACCGTCCAAACTCCCGTACTACAACGAAACAATTAACGTGAAGAAGCTCGCAAGCATTATCCGTTTGTGTCTGGAATACTACGGCCAGGAAGAAACCGCTCGTTTCCTCGATGAGCTGAAGAATTTGGGTTATCGCTACGTTACCAAATCGGGCTACTCGCTTGGTATGGACGACTTCCCCAAGATCGTTGAAAAGCCCGCGCTCATTGCCGAAGCCGATCAGAAAGTAAAAGAAATGGAAGAGCAGTATCAAGAAGGTTTGCTCACCCAGAACGAACGTCATGCCAAAATTTTGGAAATCTGGACCGAAACGAAAGATAAAATTATGGCAGGTAACAAAAATATACTGAATAAGAATGGTCCGGTATTTGCCATGATTGACTCCGGTGCTCGTGGTACCTACGGCCAGCTTGGCCAGGTCATGGGCATGAAAGGTCTCGTGGTATCACCCAACGGTGAAATTATCGAACTTCCGATCAAAGGCAACTTCAAAGAAGGTTTTGATGTGCTCGAATTCTTCATCTCGAGCCATGGTACGCGCAAAGGTCTTTCCGACACCGCACTGCGCACCGCGAACGCTGGGTACCTCACCCGTCGTTTGGTAGACGTGTCGCAGGATGTGATCGTTTCCGAAGAAGATTGTGGCGACACCACTGGTGAAATCTTCACGGTAGCTCAGTCCAAAGAAATGGGTGAAAAATTGGCCGACCGCGTTTGGGGCCGCTACGTCGTAAGCGATCTCAAAATTGGAAATTCCGTCCTTGTCAAAGCCGGTGATGTTATTGATGATAAAATTTCTCGCGCGATCGACGAGTCAGATATTCAAGAAGTACATGTTCGTAGCGTGTTGCAGTGTAAGATGCCCAAAGGCGTCTGTCGCAAATGTTACGGCTTCGATCTCGCTACCAACGCCGAAGTACAGTTTGGTACCGCTGTGGGCATCATCGCTGCGCAAAGTATCGGTGAACCTGGTACGCAGCTGACACTGCGCACGTTCCACTCCGGTGGTGTGGCAGGTGGCGATATCACCCAAGGTTTGCCCCGCGTCGAAGAGCTTTTCGAAGTACGTACTCCCAAACACCAGGCGGTGCTGGCCGAAGTTGAAGGTACCATCGAAATCGATGACGCGGATGGTAAAGTTATTACGTCCGAAACCGGTAAAAAGATTTTTGAAGGTCGTCGCGGTCAAAAGATTCTGCGCATTCACTTCGAAGGCATGGATGAAATGAAGATTAAGACAAAAGGTGAAGACGAAGTGATGGTAAAGGACGGCGAGAGTGTGCAACAAGACCAGCTGCTCGTGGTCCGCGGATCTTCCGGCGAAGAAATTAAAGCCAAGTACGAAGGTAAAGTGCATGTGGCCAAGAATACCGTGAGCCTTGAATATCAAGGTCCGAAAGTGCGTGAGTACATTGTGCCAATTGGTTATAAACTCCTCGTGAAGCCAGGTGACAAAGTAGAAAAGGGCCAACAGCTCACCGATGGCAGTGTTCATCTCCAGGAATTGTTCGACTTGCGTGGTCGGGCCGCTGTGCAGCGCTATGTGCTCGAAGAAGTACAGAACATTTACTCATCGCAGGGTCAAAAAGTGAACGACAAACACGTTGAGCTCATCATTCGCCAAATGTTTAGCCGTTTGTATATCGAGGACGCTGGCGATACCGATTTGCTCCCGGGCGAAGTGGTCGAGAAATCTCAGTTTGAATTTTCCAATCGCCAAGCCAAGAAAGATGGCGGCAAACTCGCCACCGCTCGTGAGCTGCTCCTCGGTGTGTCCAAGGTTGCCCTTACCACCCAGAGCTTCCTCTCGGCCGCGTCGTTCCAAGAAACCGCTCGTATCCTCATCAATACTGCCT
>CAYTPE010000031.1:0-12883 GCA_964439885.1 uncultured Gammaproteobacteria bacterium | reverse complement strand
ATCGGGACTTTAGCTTTTTTGACAATCTATTTATCTTCGTTTTTATAATACCAACGAATATTACCAGCCGCTCCGGCTACCTGCTTGCCGAAGCCTTTGTATTTGGTAACTTTCGGATCACTCAAATCACATCCATCGCATACGGCATAACCAGTCGCCCAATTAAGTTGTCGGTCAGTAGGGGAGTCGTCTGTCACCAAACTTTGTTCTTTTTGGAGAGTGACCAATAAAAATTTAGGGTTGATGTGATACGTTTGGGCGGCATTATAAATAATATCGGCCGCGGGTAAGAAGGCATTGTTCTCGTCGTAATCCTGATAGGTACGCAGATAGCTACCTTTGGAATCCAAAAAACGCTGGATATCGTCCCGAGACCAACTGGTATAATCCTGCATTTCGACGTCCGAAATAATATAGGACGGGTTGAATGTCGTGTCAGCTGTCGCTGATAGTGGTGAAGACAACAAAAGACCCGCTATAAAAAGTGTGGCACTGATTTTTTTGGCTAATTTGTGCATAGATACTAGTATATCATACTTCACCCGTGAGCAAAAGAGTAAACAACAAAAAACACCCGACGTGTCGGGTGTTTTTTGGCTCTATCAGGCAGTCGCTATCGGCTCGGGTTTGACTTCATTCACTTCTAATATAATTTTTCCTTTTTTCGCGCTGACTTTCACGTTTTCTCCTTCTTTAATTTTGCCGGTAATCAAGTCGAGTGCCAGCGGATCGAGTAGTTCAGTCTGCAGCGCGCGTTTAAGCGGACGAGCGCCGTAGTCAGGATTGTAACCGTCTTTGGCGAATACTTTCTTGGCGGCGTTGTCCACCGTGACGGTGATTTTCTTTTCCGAAAGCCGTTCGGAAATTTTCTTGAGTTGCAATTCCACAATGTGCTCGATCTGTTTTTCGCTCAGCGAATGGAAGATAATAATATCGTCCACGCGATTGAGAAATTCAGGCTTAAAGTGTTTCTGCAGTTCATCCATCACACGATCGCGAATATTTTTTTCATTTTCTTTTTCATCATCGCGACCCGTATGGAAGCCAAGCCCACCACCTTTGCGCAGATTCAATATCATTTGACTACCAACGTTGCTCGTCATCACAATCACGGTGTTTTTGAAGTTGACTTTTCTACCTTTGGCATCGGTAATGTGCCCGTCATCCAGAATTTGGAGCAGTATATTGAATACGTCCGGATGGGCCTTTTCAATTTCATCGAACAAGACAACCGCGTACGGTTTGCGACGAATAATTTCGGTGAGCTGGCCACCTTCTTCAAATCCTACGTATCCGGGAGGTGAACCAATAATCTTGGATACACTGTGCTTTTCCATATATTCACTCATATCCACTCGCACCAAGGCGTCTTCTTTGTCGAACATAAATTCGGCGAGAGATTTGGCAAGTTCGGTTTTGCCGACGCCGGTAGGTCCGAGGAAGATAAAGGAGCCGATCGGACGGTTCGGTTCATTCACTCCCGCCCGCGAACGTCGAATCGCATTGGCCACCGCTTTGATGGCTTCTTCTTGCCCCACCACACGACGCGCGAGCTCTGCTTCCATGTTCGTCAGCTTGTCGCTTTCGGTAGTGAGCATCTTTTTCACCGGGATACCCGTCCACCGCGCTACCACGTTTGCCACATCTTCTTCGGTGACTTCCTCTTTGAGTATACCGTGTTCTTTCTGCATTACCGCGAGGCGCAGTTCGTCTTCGCGCATTGAACGCTGCAGGTCAGGAATGCGACCATAGCGAATCTCGGCCACTTTTTGCAAGTCGCCGCGACGTTCTTCAATTTCCGCTTGTTGCTTCAAACGGTCAATTTCTTTTTTGTATTTGTGAATTTTAGCAATCGTTTCTTTTTCATTTTTCCATTTACCTTCCAAACCTAAACTTTTTTCTTCAATATCAGCAATTTCTTTTTCTACTTTGGCCAGACGCTCTTTGGAATCGTCATCATTTTCTTTTTTAAGGGCTCGTTTTTCAATTTCGAGTTTGGTAACTTGCCGTTTCATCTTATCGAGCTCTTCCGGCATAGAATTGATCTGTAAACGTAAGGCTGAAGCCGCCTCATCGATGAGGTCGATCGCTTTATCGGGCAAGAATCGATCCGTAATATAACGCTCAGACAGCTTAACAGCCGCGATAATCGCCGCATCGGTAATACGGACACCGTGGTGCACTTCGTATTTTTCTTTGATACCGCGGAGTATGGCGATCGCATCGTCAGTGACCGGTTCGATGACCATGACTGGTTGGAAACGTCGCTCCAGCGCGGCGTCTTTTTCGATATACTTTTGATATTCCTTCAGCGTGGTGGCGCCAATAGTGTGCAGTTCGCCGCGTGCGAGCATGGGTTTGAGCATATTGCTCGCGTCGATGGCCCCTTCTGAGCCGCCGGCACCGACGAGTGTATGGAGTTCGTCGATGAAGAGTATAATTTTACCCGCGCTGCTGTTGATTTCTTTGAGCACGGCTTTGAGACGCTCTTCGAATTCACCGCGAAATTTGGTTCCGGCAATGAGCGAACCAAGGTCAAGTGCTACCACTTCTTTATCGCGCAATGAATCGGGCACATCGCCGTTCACGATGCGCTGCGCCAGGCCTTCCACAACCGCGGTTTTACCGGTGCCCGGCTCTCCAATCAAAACGGGATTATTTTTGGTACGACGGGTCAGGATTTGCATCACACGACGAATTTCATCGTCGCGGCCAACCACGGGGTCAATTTTTTCTTTGCGCGCGAGATCGGTAAGGTTGCGTCCGTATTTCTGAAGCGAATTGTATTTACTCTCTGGTTCGGGGGAATCCACCTTTTGGTTGCCGCGAATACTCGCCAAGCTGGTGAGCGCCGCATCGTAATTTATCCCGTGCGAAACAAGTAAGTCACTAATGGGATTACGGTTCGCCAGTAGTGCGAGCAAAAGGTGCTCAACGCTGATATATTCGTCACCCATCTTTTTTGCTTCGTCCACGGCATTTTGAAAAATATGAACCATAGCCGGACCAAGCATGATTTGTCCAGTAGCACTGCGAGACATGGAAGCGTCACGGGGGAGCGTGTCTACCAGTTGGTGAATGCCGCGTTCAATATCGTCAATGTTCGCATTCAATTTTTGCAATACGCTCACCACCACGCCGTCGACGTCTTCGAGGAGTGCCAAAAACAGGTGCGGTGGCTCCACCTGTGGCTGTCCGTGTTCATTCGCGATGGTGGCTGCGTTTTGGATGGCCTCTTGTGATTTGTGTGTAAAGTTTTGAGGAAACATAGTTGAAAATGACAAATACCAAATTGCTAATGTCTAAGTATTGTACCACAGATGTCATTCCGACTGACCCACCTAGGGCGGGGAGCGGAGAGAGAGGTACTTATCACTCTCATTGTTAGAGTGATAAATCTAGTATATCAGACTAGAAAGTTTTGTCAACTGTGGTATAATGAGCTAAACTATGCGTATTTTTAGCGCTTTTTTACCTTCAGTCGAGGTTACGCAGGAGCTGAATCGTGTGTACAAACAGGTAGAGAAGAGCGTCCCACCACAAGCACTCCGACCAACGCTTCCCAGCTCATGGCATGTTACCCTTGAGTTTTTTGGTGAACGCGATGCTGTTTCTATAGAAAAAATAAAAAGTATTATAGAATATCAGACGAAAAGGGCGCCTCCTTTCGCATGCTCGCTCGGCAGCCTCACTCATTTTGGGAGTGCGCATCGAGGGGCGGCTCTGGTATGCGAGGTTGCCCAGCACGGGGACGGAGCAATGCGGCTACAACAGTCAATGCACGAAGAACTTCATCTACACGGGCTGACTGCTGATTACAAAGAATGGCGCCCGCATATTACAATCGGGAGAGTCGCTCAAGAGCGCTTGCCAGCAGAAACTTTTGCGCACATGCGTGCTCTACAGGTTAAACCAGTTCAGTGGCATATTGATACCATTGTTTTGATGCAGAGCACGCTCACACGAGCGGGCTCCGTATATGCTATTCTGGAGCGTTTTTCATTATGCTAAATGTTTTGGGAGTACATATAAGTACATATACTAAGCAGGAAATACTTGATCGCGTTATGCGTTTTTTTTCTGGTACCGGCCAACGCATGATTTTTACACCCAATCCGGAAATGATCGTGAAGGCACAGAAAGACCTCTACTTTCGAGAAGTGCTGAATAAGGGTGATGTGAATGTGTGTGATGGGTTTGGGCTCTTGCTTGCGGCTAAATTAAAAGCGAAAAAGGAAAAATTAAAAATTGAACGGGTGACCGGTGTTGATTTGCTGGTGGAAATATGTCGATTGGCGGAGCAGGAAGAGAGAAGTGTCTTTTTACTCGGGAGTGGCAGTGATGAGGTGGTGCGCAAAACGGCTGAGCGATTGCAGACAATGTTTCCGAAGCTGAAGATTGTGGGGTGTGATGCGGGGGTTGCCATAAGTGAGAATTTCCAATTTTCAATATCTAATTTTCAATCAATTAACAATGTAACAATTCAGCAATTTAATAATGACTCTGGTTTAAATTTGAATAAAGCTGAGAACGATGGCCTTGTCGAAAAAATCAACCAAGCAAAGCCAGACATCCTCTTCGTCGCTTTCGGCATGGGCAAACAAGAGAAGTGGATCTATGAAAACCTAGTGCATATGCCGAGCGTGAAGGTGGCGATGGGGGTGGGCGGGTCGTTTGAATATATCTCCGGTACTGTACCCCGCGCACCTTTACTTATGCGGAAAATTGGGCTAGAATGGCTGTACCGTTTGGTCCGCCAACCCCAGCGGATTGGAAGGATTTTGAATGCGACCTTTAAATTTATATGGCTTCTACTAAACACCAGATATTAACTTTTTTTGGTGGTTGGTTTTTATCAGCTGTAATATTTTTTCTTTTAATTCTTTCTTTATTATCCCGTGAGCATGGTCCTGATTTTTTTTCAGCTGTTTTTGATGGACTGCTCACCTTTATAGCAATTGTTACAGGTTTGTATGCTATAAGAAGTTTTTGGTATACGGATGAAAAAGATAAAACTGAGCGGGCTATAAGTTATATTGAAAAACTTAACGAAACACAAACTCTAAAGGATATAGGATTTGTTCTTAAAAATTTTCATGAAGAAAAAAAGCAAGAGAATCCATTGTGGTTGGAAATGGACCGTGCTTTAAAAGCTAATAATAATAAAATTAAAGAGTTAAGCGAAAGGTTTGATGATGAAATTGCATTTCGATTGGTGACTGTTTTATCTTTGCTCGAAAGTATTGGTTTGTTACATAAATATAAAAAAATTAATCTGAAAATGATTTACGATAACTTTGCGCTTCAAATGGAAGATCTTTGGCATGTTATCGAACCATATATTCGTGCACAACAATTAGAAAGAGGAATTGTGGTATGGGAAAATTTAGTTTTTCTTAAAGAAGAATTTGATCGATATAAAAATAAATAATTATGACTATCCGAACTCGCTTTGCACCTAGCCCAACCGGTTTCCTCCACGTCGGCGGTCTTCGCACCGCTATGAAAGCCTAACTCGATGCCAAACAAAATGGCGGACAAAAATTGTTGCGCATAGAAGATACTGATCAGGAACGCTTCGTCGAAGGCGGCATTGAAAATATTTTAAAATCTTTATATTGGGCAGGTATTGTGCCGGACGAGGGCGTACTGCTCGAAGGTGAAAAAGTAGTGCAGAAGGGTGACAAAGGGCCATACATCCAGTCAGAGCGTTTAGAGATTTATAAAAAGTATGTAGAGCAGCTTTTGGACGAAGACAAAGCATACTATTGTTTTTGCACTTCCGAGCGTCTCACTGAGCTGCGTGAACGTCAGCAAGCACACAAAATGCCTACCGGGTATGATGGGCTCTGCTCCAAAATTGACCCGTCAGAAGCAAAACAGCGAATTTCGTCGGGCGAAAAACCAGTCGTTCGTTTGCGTATGCCCAAGAGCGGCGAAACGATAGCGACAGATATGATTCGTGGTGAAATTCGTTTTAAAAACGAACTGCAAGAAGATTTTATTATCATGAAGTCGGATGGTTTCCCTACCTATCACCTCGCATCGGTGGTGGATGACCACAGCATGGAGATTACGCACGTCACGCGTGGTGATGAATGGGTGAGTAGCCTGGCCAAGCATCTGCAGCTCTATGCCTGTTTTGGCTGGCAAGCGCCGCAGTTCGGGCATTTACCGCTCCTCTTGAACCCCGATAAATCCAAGCTCAGTAAACGCCAGGGTGATGTGGCGGTATCTGATTACGAAGCGAAAGGATATTTGCCCGAGGCGCTCGTTAACTTTGTTGCGTTTCTCGGATGGAATCCAGGAACAGAAAAAGAATTATACTCACTTGATGAATTGGTAAAAGATTTTAGTTTGGAAAAAGTTAGCAAAGCTGGCGCGGTGTTTAATATTGAGAAGTTGAATTGGTTTAATAAAGAGTATATTAAGAAGTTATCAAGCTTAGAATTTTTACATGCGGCTGCGCCACGGCTTGTTCAATCTGGTTTAGCTGATGAAGTAAGAATTAAGAATGAAGAATTAAGAATGGCGAATGTCGTGGCTCTGGAAAAAGAACGCATTACAACACTTTCAGAATTGCCCGAAGCAATTAAATTTGTTTTTGAACTTCCAGATTACCCCAAAGATCTTCTTGTCTGGCGTAAAGGTACGCTTGAGGAAGTGCAGAAAATTTTACCTGAGCTCAAAGAATTTCTTTCCGGCGTTTCGGATTGGACAAAAGCGAATCTTGAAGCCAAAGTAGGGGGGTGGATCAAAGAAAAAGGCTACCAGACCGGCTCGGTGCTATGGCCGCTGCGTGTTTCGCTCTCTGGTCAGCAAAATTCACCAGGTCCCTACGAGATTGCGGAAGTATTGGGGAAAGAAGAAAGTTTAGCCAGAATGCAAGCCGCCCTTGCAAAGCTGCAGTAGAGCACAATTTCACGATACACGATTCACGTAAAACGATTCATTTTTGCATCGTGCTATGTGTATCATGTATCGTGTTTTTATGTTATACTAACGGCATGCGAAAAGTCCATATTTTTTTGGCTCTACTACTCAGTTTCATCGGAGCAGCGACTGTCGGTGTTTTTTTCGTTTCGGCCGAAGACACCACGACGACGCCGGCTGCTCCGGTGATAACGCCAGCGAGCGACGATTCGTCGCCTGATATTCAGGTGCTGAATAAAGAAATTGCCGATCGTAAAGACAAAATCAAACAACTCGAAAGCACCATCAGCAATTACAACCAGGCCATTCGCGACAAACAAACACAGGCAAGCTCGCTCAAAAATCAGCTCAGCATTTTGGATTCACGCATCAGTCAGGCGCAGGCTGATTTGGATTTGACGAACGAGCAGATCAAAGAAACCGAACTTGAAATCGCGTCGCTACAAAAGTCAATTGACGATAAAACCGTGGTTATTGAAAAGCAAAAAAAGGTGATCGCCAAAATGGTAGAGAGCATCCACGCATCGGACCAAAAAAATTATATTGAAATTTTGTTGACGTATAATAATTTTGCCGAGTTCTATAATGAAGCCAAAAATACCGAAAGCGTCTACGTCGACCTTGGCCGTTCGGTAAAGTCACTACGTCTCGCGCGTGAAGATTTAAGTGCTAAAAAAGATTTGCAGAATAAAAAGAGGCAAGCCTACCAGGACCTGAAAGATCAGCTGGAAGAAAAAAAACAGACGTTGACATACCAACAAACCAGCAAGCGCGATCTACTTTCGGAAACAAAAAATTCCGAACAAAAATACCAAGCATTGCTCACCAGCCTTAAGCAGCAATATCAGGTAGTAGAGAACGAGCAGCGCACACTCGAAGATAAACTACGTCAGAAAGGAAGACAAAATCAAGCCGAACGGTGATATTGTGTTTAGTTGGCCAGTGCCGAGTCACAAAATTAACGCCTATTTCCACGATAAAGATTATCCGTTTATCAAAGTCTTCCAACACAGCGGCCTTGATATGAAAGCTTCGTATGGTACATCGGTGCGGGCCGCCGCATCGGGGTATGTAGCCGTCGCGAAGCGTTGCTCTAGTGCTTCGTGCTATAGTTATGTGCTGTTGGTGCACAACGGAACACTGTCCACCGTCTATGGTCATTTGAGTCAAATTTTAGTGAGCCCCGATCAATTTGTAAATCGCGGTGATGTGATTGGTGTATCGGGTGGCACACCCGGCACGGTTGGTGCTGGGCCATTCGTAACCGGCGCGCATCTGCATTTCGAAGTGCGTGTGAATGGTATTCCGGTGGATCCGATGCCGTATTTAGGACAATAATTATATTTATGTATATGGCCAAAAAATTACGCATAGGAGTACTCATGGGAGGGTCGTCGTCCGAGCGAGAGATTTCTTTGGTAACCGGCGAAGCAGTTGTCCGGAATCTTGATACCAAGAAATATTCTGTGACGCCGATAGAAATGACTCGGGATAGCCGCTTTGTGGCTCGAGTAAAAGGAGCAAAGAAAGTTTTGGATTTACAAAATAAAGACCGCACGAAGTTTGATTGCATATTTATCGCTCTTCACGGCACACCAGGAGAAGATGGCACCGTACAGGGAATGCTTGAGGCTCTCCGTATTCCCTATACTGGCTCGGACACACTCGCGAGCGCGCTTGCCATGAACAAAGTTTTTACAGGACAAATATATTTAGCCAATGGTTTGCCCCATCCAACATTTATTCATGTCAAAGCAGATGGATGGAAAGAGTACAGAGATACAGTCATGCATGATGTTGCGCATAAGATCGGTTACCCGGCGGTAGTAAAACCTGTCGATCAGGGATCCGCGGTCGGCGTTACAATTGTACAGAACGAGGCGGAGCTTGCTCGCGCGCTGACAAAAACATTCAAGCAATTTTCCTGGCTCATGGTACAGAAGTTCATCAAAGGCCAGGAAACGACGTGTGGAGTGCTTGAAGTAAACGGCGAACTTATAGCACTACCTCCGACTCATATTAAGCCGAACCTGGGCGCATTTTATGACTATAAGTCCAAGTATAAGAAAGGCGGCTCCACGCATGTGTGTCCAGCTGATTTTTCACCTGAAATAAATGAAAAAATTCAGAAATTAGCCCTGTACGCGCATAAAGCTTTAAGATGTAGCGGCATGTCCCGTACTGATATTTTTGTAGCTGATACTCCTGTTTCCACAAATGATATGAAATCTTATGAGCACAGTACCTCGGGACACGCAGGTATTGACGGGCTTTTCATTATTGAGACAAATACAATTCCAGGCATGACCGCCACCAGTTTGTTTCCCGAGGCGGCAGCAGTCGCCGGCTTCTCGTTCTCAAGTGTGCTCGACCACATCATCCACGCCGCACTCAAAAAATAAGTATGTCCGCTCCAATTAAAACGCGTGGCAGCACATGCCTCTACTGCGGCAACAACCCCACGCCGCATTTTCTCACATGGTACACGGCCACGATAGATATCATGTTTGTTTCCCTGCGCAGAGTTCTTTTTTACAACCCACTGATCACAATGGCCGAAAAAGCGCTTTCGGCGCTCGGAGTCGGGAGATTTTTTGTCCGTTTGTTTGAAATACTCAAAGTGATTACATACACCGAGGCAATCGAAGAGTGTATATCGCCGCGCGGAAAAGTATTGTGGGAAGAAGCGAAGCAGCGGGGGATACAGATGCGAGCGATGAAATTATTCGGCCGCGTCCTCGACGTGTATACTGCTACAAAGGACGATAAAACAATTATGTTCATGGGTTTGCCGCGCCCCAAAAATGCTGGAGCGGTTTTGGAACTTCTGGATGATAAGTGGGAAATGAAAAAACGTTTCCTAAAGTCGGGCATCCCAACGCCCGCCGGTGGCGAAGCGGTACGATGGAGTGAGGCTAAAAAGATTTTTTCTGAGATTCGTAAACCAGTTATCGTGAAGCCGCGCACCGGTAGCCGCGGTCGGCATACCACCACACTTATTACGACACTCGAAGAGCTCCAAAAAGGTTTTAAACGCGCCAAACAGCTCTGCCACTGGGTTATTATCGAAGAACATTTGGACGGCCCCGTGTATCGTGGTACGGTGATTAATTACGAATTACAAGGTGTGCTTCGCGGCGACGCGCCGTCGGTAATAGGAGATGGCACACATACCATTCGCGAGCTGGTGCAGCTCAAAAACGAAACACCGCATCCTGGTGTGGCAGATATCGCGTTGTCGGGTGATACTGATATTTTTTTAGCAAGGCAAAACTTGGCACTCGATACTATAGCGCCTCCAAAACGTGAAATTTTTCTTACCGAAAAAATCGGTGTGCGCTATGGCGGCAGCTCAAGCGAAGATTTTGATATTTGCCATCCCGACACAAAACACCTATTTGTAGAAGCAGCAAAAATTATGGGAGACTATATTTTGGGATTTGATTTTATTATTCCCGACATTACCAAAAGCTATAAAGAACAACGCTCAGGATTTATTGAGTGTAATTCACTGCCCTTCATCAATCTTCATCACGATCCACTCCTCGGCACACCGCGCAACGTGGCTGCGGCGGTGTGGAATTTAGCCGGATTCTAATCTTATACAAAATGAAGAAGTTACTTTGCCGTTGAGTGTAAGGTGACGGTTGCCAATTCGTCAACTATAGAGCTTGGTATGCGTACACATACCATAGCATGGGAAAAAAGCTCGCCCACTCGGTTTGCGTCAGATTCGAACTAACGCACACTTGGTGAAGCGGCCAAGTACCGTTTCAGAAAAAGAAGGGACCAGCCGGGAAGGCTGGTCCTATTTTTTTAATTGTGTTTCGATTCGCCTGGCTTCGGCCTCTACCACTGGCCCATCGTAATCGCCTGCATGAGCTGTGGCACCAGCATATACCGGGCGTCGTTGGTCCAGGTGCAAATTGAGTGACCAATTTTCTCCTTCGTTCTCCACATACAAATGAAAGCGAGGATAAACATCGGAACTCAAATGTTTAACAAAACTTTGTTTGCCTGTATTACGGTTCATAAGGAGCCCATAGCCAAGACGGCGTAAAGAAAGCAGGGGATTGGGCAATGTACTTTTTGCAACGGGTATTTTCATACAGACACAGTATACCAGAATAGCGTTTTTGGCAACACGTTCGTTGTGAGAGCGCCAAAAATTTGGTATACTCTTTACATGCTTGTCACACATTTAGAAACATTGTTTGAGCCACGCTCGGTGGCAATTGTTGGTGCTTCCCACGAAAAGGGGAAGCTTGGTCATATTGTTGTTTCTAACATCCAGAAAAGCGGTTTCGAGGGCGCTATTTACCCGGTTAATCCCCACGCCAAAAAAATTAATAACTTACCCTGCTATAAAAGTGTTTCTTTGCTACCCACCGTACCGGATCTGGCAATTATCACCTTGCCCGCCGATGTCGCGCTCGCAGTACTACCGGAGATTGCGGACCGCGGGATACATAATGTGGTTATCTTAAGTGCCGGCTTTAAAGAAATTGGAGCGTCCGGCATGGCGCGTGAGAGTAAATTACTCGAGCTCGCGCGCGTGTATAAACTCAACATCATTGGCCCAAACTGCCTCGGCTTCCTCAATAATGAATGTAAACTCAATGCAACCTTTGGCGAAACCGACGGTTTACCTGGACCTCTGCGTTTTATTTCACAGTCCGGCGCCATCGCCACTGCGATATTTGATTGGGCAAAAAGTACCGCCGTTGGCATGAGTGCGTGTGTGACACTTGGTAACAAAACAGTCCTCGACGAAAATGATGTTTTGGAATACTTTGCGCATCACACCAAACCTCTTCAAAAAGACTTTGTTAAAGACGGCTATTCATCGTACCAACCAATTGGACTATACTTGGAATCCATCGTCGATGGCAAACGATTCCTTGCATTAGCGCGAAAAATATCACGTAAAAATCCGTTGTTCATCATTAAACCTGGTAAATCCGAAGCGGCTCAATCGGCAATGCAGTCGCACACCGGCGCGCTTGCTAACGATGATGTTGTACTCGACGCGGCACTACGGTCAGCGGGAGTGCTACGCTGCGGTGGTATGGAGGATTTTTTTGACCTTGCCAGAGCTTTTTCTTGGGAAAATGCACCGGACGGTCCGAATGTAGGAATTGTATCTAATGCTGGCGGCCCCGGTGTGATCACGACCGATACTATTGAACTGTCCGGATTGCACGTGGCACCCGTCAGTGCCACTACTCGAGCATTGCTCTCCAAAGCACTGCCAGCGGCTGCCAACACCCACAATCCCATTGATGTGTTGGGTGACGCGCTTGCTGACCGTTACCGCGTGGCCATGGAGGCCATGCTTGCCGACAAAAATGTGCATGCTCTTGTGGTTTTGCTCACACCGCAAATCATGACACAAATTCACGCGACCGCCGAACAAATAGTGGCAGTTTCGAAAAAATTTCGTAAACCAATTATATGTTCATTTATGGGAGGGGTGGCTATAGGAGCGGGGGAGAGAGTACTTAATGCGTTTCGAATTCCGTCTTTTCGTTTTCCCGAGCGCGCTGTGCTGACTCTTGCTCGTATGTATGAATGGAAACGATGGCAGAAAAATCATCAAACGATTCATAGCACTTTTCATTCTTTGAGTTTGGGGATTAAGCGTCAGATTGAGAAACTGCTAAAGAGCGAGCTTGAGCGCGGCCACAGCGCAGTAGCGAGCGATGTGGCGCAAGAAATTGCACGTTTAGCCGGTATTACCACCGCTCCTGGTGGAACGGTCTCTACCGTAGAAGCTGCTAAACGCTGTGCCTTTATGCTGCGGTATCCTGTGGTAGCAAAAATTTCTTCATTCGCGCTGCTGCATAAAACAGAAATGCACGGAGTTGTTTCTCATATAACCACACCACTTGAGCTCGAAAAAGCCTTTCGCTCACTCAAAAAAGTATTGCGTAGCTTACACGATCCATTT
>CAYTPE010000030.1:4765-12927 GCA_964439885.1 uncultured Gammaproteobacteria bacterium | reverse complement strand
CGGTCATCGGCTCCAGAAAACACGACCCGCCCCAAAGGGTGGGTCTTTGTATCTTTAGGCCGACTTAGCTCAGTGGTAGAGCAACTGTTTTGTAAACAGTAGGTCTAGGGTTCGAATCCCTAAGGCGGCTCAGATGGTAAACACTTCCCACTAGGGAGGTGTTTTATTTTTCACTTATCCACCGTCGTGCTCTTTGACAATACCCCCAGGGGGGTATACAGTAGTCATACTATGCACACACCAAAAGCGCGACTCATCCGTCGCCTCAAAATAGTGGAAGGTCAAATCCGCGGGCTCCAAAAAATGCTCGAGGATAGCGCCTACTGTATTGATGTTATTACCCAGACATCGGCAGTGAAGCAGTCACTTTCCAATATCGAGGATGCGATAATGGAAAATCATTTGGGATCCTGCGTGGTAGACCAAATGAAAAAGGGTAAAGAGAATAAGGCCATTTGCGAAATTCTCAAAGTGTATCAACTCAAACGTAAATAAATTTTATTTACTCATTTTTGTCTATGAGGAGTAAGCTTTCTGCGGCGCTCATGGCTTCGCTCATGATCGTCACGGGTATCATCGGTATTGGTGTCGGGTACTTTATCACTCCCGAATATTCGCTGGCCATGTACGATAAAAACACTATGGATTTAGGGCGACCAGATAAATGGGTTGACCTACGGTATATCAATGCCATGATCGCGCATCATCGCGGTGCTATGCTGGTGGCAGCGCAGGCTGAGAAGAGCCAGCGACCGGAAGTAGTAAACCTGGCCAAAGAAATAATTGCCAATGAACCCAATGCGATTGCTGAACTCTACCAATGGAAAAAAGACTGGTACCACGACACGCGAGGAGTAACTGACCCGGTGGTGCCACAGCTCGGGGACTACGACAAAAATTTTGACTTGCGGTTTCTGAATGCCGTGATTGCGCATCATCAAAATGGCATACTCATGACCAAAGACATTCGACTCAAATCCAGTCGCTCTGAAATTTTGAATAACGCGGACGCGGTGGAAGCGTTCCTCTCTGGCGGGATCGATATGCTCAAGCTTTGGCGCAAAGAATGGTATTCACTTTAATCCGCATCTATGGAGCATACTTTTACTGTGCGCGGCATGCATTGTGCCAGCTGCGCGCTCGTGATTGGAAAAAAATTACGTAAACTCCCCGGTGTTACCAAAGCTGAGGTGAATTATGCTACCGAGCGAGCGACAGTGGATTATGATATGGATAAGGTGGATATGGGGCAAATGAACGCGGCGATAGGCGAACTCGCGTCTGACCCGGCACGACGAACGAGGCGCCTTGCGGCGCCTCGTGAGCGCTGCACCGAAAACCGCTCCTATGGAGCATGATATGGGGGCAATGATGACAGTGGGGAAAGCCGATGAACTAAAAGATCAAAAAATGAAGACAGAGTTCGCGCTCCCCATCAGCCTCCTGGTATTTGTGATTATGATGTGGGATGTCGCGGCGCGCAGCTTCACCTGGGTGCCAAATTTGCCTATACCCATGGCGCTCCTTGATACACTATTACTGATTCTCTCTTCTATTATATTGTTCTGGGTTGGGCAACCATTTGTGCTGGGGTTCACTCGTTTTGTGCGGTACCGCGTGGCAAATATGGATACATTGGTGGGCCTCGGCACACTCAGTGCCTACCTCTACAGCGCTATGGTTACACTCTTTCCACCAGTTTCCAAATTACTGCGCTTGCCACAAGGTACGTATTTCGATGTCGTGATTGTGGTGATTGGTTTTGTCACACTCGGAAAATATTTGGAGGCACGTTCCAAACAACGCACTGGTGCCGCGATAGAAAAACTGCTCAGCCTGGAGGCCAAGACTGCCACAGTAGTGCGCAGCGGCGCAGAAGTGACGATACCGATAAGCGAGGTGGTGGTGGGTGATATGGTGGTAGTGAAACCCGGCGCAAAAATTCCGGTAGATGGTGTGATTACCGAGGGCGCTACGAGTATAGACGAATCCATGATCACTGGTGAACCAATTCCGACCGATAAAACGGTAGGGGATGTAGTGATCGGCGCGACTATCAACAAACAAGGAACAATTACGTTTCGAGCTTCGAAAGTGGGTACCGACACCATGCTCGCGCATATTATAGACATGGTGCAGAAAGCCCAGGGTTCGCGCGCGCCGATTCAAGCATTGGCCGATACCATATCGGCAGTTTTTGTGCCGGTGGTACTTGTTATCGCTTTACTTTCGTTTGTACTGTGGCTCGTGCTTGGCGCTGGGCCGCTGGGGCAGCAAGCCGCTGTAGCCAACGCGCTCTTATCCTTTGTCGGTGTGCTCGTTATAGCCTGCCCGTGCGCGCTCGGCCTGGCTACGCCTACGGCAATTATTGTCGGCGTGGGTAAGGCAGCTGAGCACGGAATACTTATAAAAGACGCCGAGGCGCTGCAACGATTTGGCAGAGTGACGACACTTGTGTTTGATAAAACCGGCACTATTACCAAAGGGCAGCCTGATGTTACCGATGTGGTGCCGGCAGATACGAAGAGTACATCAGAATCATTGCTGCAGCTCGCTGCCAGTGTCGAGAAAAAATCCGAACATCCACTCGCCGAGGCGTTGGTACGCTACGCGGCAGATAGAGCAATCGCTCTTTTGCCGGTTGAACAATTTATAGCACTTCCTGGTATTGGTGTGCGTGGCACCATCCAAGGAAAAACGATTGAAGTACGTAAGCCCACCGCCGGAGAGACGGGGAAAGAATTGGTTGCCATGCAACAAATGGGTAAAACAGTCGTAGAAGTATTTGAAAACGAAAAAAGAATCGGCATTATTGCTTTCTCGGACACGCTGAAACCTGAAGCGGTGGAAGCAATTCGCGTGCTCCATAAAAAAGGCATTCGCACAGTGATGCTCACCGGTGATAACAAAGCCGCCGCCGAAACCATTGCGCAGCAAGCAGGTATCGAAACCGTGATTGCCGAAGTGACGCCAGAGATAAAAGCACAAAAGATTAAAGAACTGCAGCAAAAAGGTGAACGTGTTGCCATGGCCGGAGACGGCATCAATGATGCTCCCGCTCTCGCGCAGGCTGATGTGGGTATAGCTATGGCCACGGGGACCGATGTGGCTATTGAGTCAGCAGCCATTACACTCCTTCATGGAGACATCAAAAAAATTGCGCAGGCGCTTAGCCTATCGCGCTCGACCATGGCTACGGTGAAGCAAAATTTGTTTTGGGCATTTATTTTTAACATAGTGGGTATTCCGCTCGCCGCGGGCGCGTTTTATCCGCTCACGGGGTGGCTGCTCAATCCTATTTTTGCCGGTCTTGCTATGGCGTTTTCCAGTGTGACCGTGGTGTCAAACTCGCTGCGTCTCGCAGTGAAAAAAATATAATTCCAAAAACTATGTCCGACAATCAATCAAGCTATCTTCTCTATGTCCACGGCATGCATTGCCAGGCATGTGTGGTGCTTACCGAAGAGGAGCTAAGAGATCATCCGAAAGTAGGTAGTGCCAAAGCCGCGCTCGGCAACAAGTCGGTTACCATTGTGGGAAATTTTGATAATGCTCCTATTGAGGTGGTCGCAGCTGAGTTGTCGCCTCTGCTTGAACCGCATGGGTATCGATTGTCGCCCGAGCCTGAACAAAAGCTTATAGACTTGAAAGAATTTTACTTGGCAGTTCCCATTGCGATTGCGTTTATATTCGTATTTGTACTGCTCCAAAAATTAGGCATCATTAATGTGGTAAACGCGAGTAGTGTTACCTATGGCACTGCGTTTACGGTTGGTATCGTCGCATCCCTCTCTACGTGTATGGCGGTTGTGGGTGGCCTACTTTTATCTATGTCGGCTACGTTTGCCAAGAGCGGAGACAAAACTCGTCCGCAGTTGCTTTTTCACGCCGGACGTCTTGTGTCCTTCTTCGTATTTGGGGGAGTGATTGGTCTCGTTGGCTCGGCGTTTCAGCTTGGCCAGGTTGGTACCTTTATACTTGGGCTACTCGTCGGTCTTGTAATGCTGCTACTTGGTATTAACCTGCTCGATGTATTTCATTTTACCAAGCGTCTCATGCCCGCCATGCCGGCGTTTATCAGTAAACGGGCACTACGTATTTCTGAGTACAATCACACACTCACTCCGGCGCTCGTGGGTATAGTAACTTTTTTTCTCCCGTGCGGGTTTACACAGGCTATGCAAATTTACACCCTTTCCACGGGCAGCTTTCTGCGTGGCGCGCTCACCATGCTCACTTTCGCGCTCGGAACACTCCCGGTGCTCGCGCTCATCAGTTTTAGTTCGCTCAGCGTTCGCGATTCCAAATACGCTGGTGTATTTTTCAAAACCGCTGGGCTTATCGTTATTTTGTTTGCCGTGTATAATATGCTGAACAGCTTTGTCGTGCTCGGGATTATTCCACCGCTGTTTAATCTTTAATATATGAAAACCTTTTACATTGGCATCGGTATTGCTATCGTGGTGATGGGTGCCGTTATATACTGGGCCGGGAGTTCAAAACAGGGGGGTGGGCAGATGCCAATTGACGGATCCAACGTGCGCGTGGAAAATGGTACTCAGATTATTACGATTGGCGCTAAAGGCGGCTACCGACCTCGCGCCACAGCGGCCAAAGCCAACCTGCCCACCAAGCTCGAGGTGGTCTCAAACGGCACCTTTGATTGTTCCTCGGCCATAGCCATACCGCAACTCGGCTACCGTGCCAACTTACCACCCAATGGTACCACCGAAATAAATGTGCCTCCTCAGGCCGCCGGCACCACCCTGCGTGGCATGTGCCAAATGGGTATGTATAGTTTCACGTTAATTTTTAATTAGCGTGCCAGCTATAGAGGCTTCTACGACTGATTTTCTGGGGTATTTTTCATAAAAAAAGAAGTTAATAGACTGCTCATACATGCGCCAAAATCGAAAAAGTCAATCACTCTTGCCAAAATCCGTTTCCTATGGTAGTATACGGGACGTCAATAATTTAGCTATTTCCCAAACGTATGGCCAAAAAGGGTAATAATCGCATCAAATTGGAATGCAGCGAATGCAAGCGCATCAACTACTTCTCCAACAAAAACGCCAATCTCAAAAATAAGTTGGAGTTGCTCAAGTACTGCCGCCACTGCAAGAAGCATACCAAGCACAAAGAAACCAAATAACGCTGAGCGAGGCTTACCCCTCGTTCTGTTTTTTATAACTCTATGAAACTCATCACATCGTTTTATAAAAGTATCACCAATTTATCGTGGCTCAAATCCCAAAAAAAAGCTGGTGGCGCGGCATGGGGATATTTTTTTCTCCTGTCGCTTATTATTACTATTGCTTTTTGTGTTCCGGTAGCAGCCCGACTGCCAGGCTTTTTTAATGAATTTCGGCAGACCTTTGTCGACAAAATCCCAGAATTTACCGCTACCATTCAAGATGGTCAACTGAGCATTCAAGGTATTGAACAGCCATATATTCTGCGGTCAGGCGATAACGACAAAATTGCCGTGATAGTCGATACGGTTACCACCACGCCGGTGCGCGTGCAAGATTTTTTGCAAGAAGACGAAAGTGGTATCTTGGTTACCAAAGATGTCATGGAGATATACAATAATTCAAATGGTCAGGATAAACTAACGTACTGGAAAGATGTGAAAGAAAATGTAACCACCACACGAGCCGATGTGGTATCGTTTGCCAACACATTTATGGGCGGATGGTTTATTGCTTTCCTGTCCGTGCTGCTTCTTATTTTCTTTTACATCTTTACCATCGCTTCCAAATTATTCGCGATTCTCATGGTTTCGGTGGTGCTCATTATTGTTTCGAATATTGCCAAAAAGGGCTGGACCTTTGGCGAACTCTTCACCGTAAGTTTGTACGCCACCACCTTGCCATCACTCATTGCACTCATACTGCCGTGGGTGGGAGTCAACGTTTCGCTTCTGCATTTCTGGGGTTTGCTCGCCTTTATGTTGGCGGTGGTGTTTACAAAAGACGCTGCTGAATCAGCACCGGTTCAAGCTCCTCCTCAACAGTAAGATTTTTCCCGTCTGTAAACACAGCAGACGGAAATGGGCGCGTCGTATAATGGTAGTACGGTGGTCTCCAAAACCACCTGCGTGGGTTCGATTCCTGCCGCGCCTGCTAAAAACAAGGTTGTCACACACCTTGTTTTTTGATAGCATACGCGGCATGAAGTTAATCACTCTCAACATCTGGCGAGGCAGCGTTTTTGAGCCTCTCATCGCTTTTGTGAAAAAGTATTCGGCCGAAGTGGATATTTTTTGTTTCCAAGAAGTGTTTAACAATCCACCCGGTAAAGAAAAACGCGTGCTCAACCGCAAACCAAGGCTTGATATCTATACGCAGTTACAAAAAGCGTTACCAGATTTCGCGTCGTACACGCACCCCGCCGAAGACTATGACGAAAGTCTGGCGCTCTTTGTGAAAAAGACGATTACGGTGGAGGCGGTCGGCGAGGAGTTTGTGTATCGGTATAAAAATGCCATGGAAAACGGCGACCCCAGTACGAGCGGCGTGAATGTCGAATATATTCGTTTTGTAGAGCGCGCTCAGCACTATACAGTCTGCAATTTGCATGGCCATTGGGAACCGGGCGGAAGCGGTGACAGCCCAGCGCGTTTGGAGCAATCGCGTAATATACAAAAGCTTCTTGGCAGTATTGATGGAGCGAAAATTTTGTGTGGTGACTTTAACATGGCGCCCAACACACGTAGTATGCACATTATAGAAGAGGGGATGAGTAATCTTACGACAAAGCATGGTGTGGTTACTACACGCAGTAGTCTGCATGCCGGAAAACAGAATAAAATAGTTGATTACATACTCGTATCGTCCGAGGTGACCGTAAACGACTTTAAAGTGTTGCCCGACGAGGTGTCGGACCATTTGGCGTTGTACCTTGATTTTGTTTGATGGTGCCATTACGATCAACATGGTGGCACAAGACCTCTGTGGCACAGGGTATTATAAAGCTTGGTTTTTTCACTACCTTCATTATAATGTATGACAAATTCTAGTGAACTACGTGGAGCAGTCGAGCAACCGACTGCATTACGACATGACGAGCACTGTTTAACTGATTTAAAAAGACTTTTGGCAGATGTAGAATCTGTTCCAGGCTTTACCGAAGGGTACATGTATGAATTGCGACCTGCAGCGGGGCAGTATGTTGGTGTTTTACAGTTTTTACTTGAAAGTTGTAAACGACTACCATTACACAACGAAGTTGGAAAAACCATTTTTATGCGGGAAGATGCGGCTGAGATGATAGGGTGTATAATTTCATATTTGCAGGAACAAGTGAATAGTGTCAAAACAAGAGGCGTGTGGGATGCTCAAATTGAGCCACCGTTATACGATAAAACCAAATGGGGTCTTCTTCGTCAACTTTTTAAAAATGAAATTTATCCAAGTATGAACCGAGCTGGAGTCTGTTATTCAGTCGATTTTAGTGTAAAAAACGATCGTTATGTTGGAAGACTAGTTATAGAGCGTTTTTTAGTTGATTATACCGATAACGCAACAACCAAGGGAGTCAAGAGAGATGGTAAATTTGAGATTTCTTTGTGTGAAGACCAAAATTATCTTGGAGTAATCCAAACTGAATTCGATACGAGCATGGTGCAAGCGCCACACGACGAGAAGTAATATGCCCTTGTATTGTTCGGAGCTCCCCTCAACCAAAACTGAGAATTACAAATCGTTTAAGTAAAATAAGGTTGTCACAAACCTTGTTTTTTGTTACTGTACGCCCACTGACATATGAATGGAGAATTCCCAACAAATTCTACCACTCACAAAACATCGCTCGCGCTCATTGTGGGCAACTGCGTGCCGCTTTTTGGCGTCCTTTTTTTAGGCTGGGATGTATTTCACATGGTCATCGTCTATTGGTTGGAAAGCGCTATCACCGGTGTATTTACTTTGTGTCTGCTTGGCCTCAAGCCGCTGCCGGCGGATGTGCCTACTGCCGCGAAACCAATTCTCATGGGTTTCTTTGTGGTGCACTATGGTATTTTTATGTCGCTGCATCTTCTGGTTATTTCATTTTTATTTGGTTCCAACGATACAACGAGCCTGTTTGGCCAGATGGTGGCGATGATGTCGCGCGTCCCGGGGCTTGGGTGGACAGTGCTTTCGCTCGCACTCAGCCACGGA
>CAYTPE010000030.1:0-4755 GCA_964439885.1 uncultured Gammaproteobacteria bacterium | reverse complement strand
TACCTGCGCATCATTTTTGCCTCCGGATGGGTATTGGTCCACTCCGCGCCACGGATTTTCTTTTTATACACACACCATTCTCACCAAACGATATCAAGAGCCATACGACAAAAATATTTTAGAAGCCGTGGTGGCCAAACCATACAAACGAATTTTTATCATGCAGTTTACCATTATCATTGGCGCGGCGGGCATCGTGTTTCTCCATTTGCCGCAGATATGTGCCGCGGTGCTGGTAGTAGCGAAGATCGCGATCGACTTGAAAGCGCATAACGCTGAGCACCGTAACGCGGCTGGCGTCGTACTCGCATCGTCTGACATTTAAGACGCTTGAAAGTTTGTGGATTTTATGTGCGTAAAAGGTTATACTTGTCATATATTTTTAAATATATTATTATATGGCTCCAGTCAACTTTCTTGCGATTCTAGTCGCGGCAATCTCGTCGATGGTTGTGGGTAGTATTTGGTACGGTCCGCTCTTCGGCAAACAGTTTATGCATGCCATGGGCATGGACACATGGACTCCTGAAAAAAAAGAAGCGATGAAGAAAAAAATGATGTGGAGCTATGTGGGGCAATTTATCGGCAGCTTCGTAATGTTTTTCTTTCTCGCTGGGTTGATTGTCGGTTTCGGACAGACATCAGTCGGCGGCGGCCTATGGGTAGCCTTCACGGTATGGCTCGGATTTGTAATGCCGCTCGTGCTCGGCGAGCTGCTGTGGGGCGGTACCAAAACCATGTTCTGGCTCAAGGCGGGTAATATGTTTTGCACGCTCATGGTAGCCGGCGCGATACTGGGAGCGTGGCACTAAAATTAGCTCTAGCACACTCAATGCAGGCGAAGATGTATTCTCTTCGCTTTTGCTTTTCTCATACTCATATATGTGGCCCGAATTTTCTAAACCAATTTTATTGTCAAACGGCTATAGTTGGTCTGCCGGTTTCGACAGCTACAATCAGCGCACCGACGAGGTGTACTATATGGTTACGCTGCACGCTGCCGGGCGTGATCCCATTTCGTTTATGGTATGCGTCGATTACGCGTGGGCTACCGACAATATGAGCGAGGAAGAAATCGCAACCGGACTTCGTAAGCTGATCGCGGAGGTGGCAGCCACCGGAAAAACTAATACACGATATCATAGCAATGGGCCGGGCAGGGGCGGAGTGTTTGTATAAATTTAAAATGGCGATCGTTTCCGATTGGTAGAAAAAATCCCGCCTTGTTTAGAAGCGGGATTTTTTATGAAGTTATTTATTGTTAGGCACTGTTGGTTGACTGAGCTCACCTGGCTGTACGTTTGTGCCGTCGTTTTGAAGATTTAGCGGGCGCATCATGCGATATTGATATTGCACATTGCCGCCTGGCTCAGGAGCAAAGCGGTAGCCACCCATCATACCACCCATGCCCATCATGCCGTAGCCTCGGCCAAAGTGGGTTCGTCCATAGCCATAGCCATAACCGTAGCCGTGGTGTCCACCGAGCACCCAACCGATACTGAAAACCACGACGCCAAGCGCGATGGCCACAATAATGCGTGCCGGAGTGCGGTGCGTCCAATTATGTTTGCAACCGCAGACGCATTTCTCGGTTGAGGCAGTGTTTTCCGTGGTGTTTTCCATAATATTGGGTTATAAGGCTAAAAGCGCCTTCTTATTACTGTAATACAATAAAATGGGGTATTTATTTCATGGGGCTGTGTATAACTTCCTTGACCCTTACGTTACGTGATAGTTTAGTATGAAAAGAGTAAAGAATAAAGAGTAAGGAGTAAGCCAGTTGATCGCGTGCTCAATCACTTTATTCTTCACTCGTTATTCTTTACTCTTTTCACATGTCCTACACCGTCCACGAACTCGCCGAGCTTGCCGGGGTGAGTGTGCGCATGCTGCACTACTACGACGAGATCGGCCTGCTTACTCCCGAGAGGGAGCACAACGGCTATCGTGTCTACGAAGAAAAACAATTATTGCTTTTGCAGCAAATACTGTTTTTTCGTGAACTCGATTTTAGTCTCGAAGATATTAAGCGCATTATCACCAGCTCCGACTTCACGGTGCTCGCGGCGCTGCGCGACCATCGCAAACTTATCCGACTCAAGCAGCAGCGGCTCCAAAAATTACTTAACACTATTGATAACACCATAAAGCGTATGAATAAAAAAACAATTAACAATAAACAATTAGCAATGAACAAACGAGATGGCGCCGAGTTGTACGACGCGTTTAAAGATGAAGATGTGAAGCACTATCAGGAAGAAGTGAAACAGAGGTGGGGGAGTACGGAGGCGTACAAGCAGAGTATGGCGAAGGTGAGCAAGATGACCAAAGCTCAAATGGATGAGCTCAAGCAGAAGCAAGAAGCGCTCACACGCAAGCTCGCCGATGCGATGGATAAAGACATCGCGAGCAAAGAAGTACAGGCGCTGGTAGCAGAGCATTACAAAGGCATTTGTTTTTTCTACGACTGCCCGCTTCCAATGTATAAAAATTTGGCGCAGATGTATATTGATGATCCGCGCTTCACAGCGTATTACGAAAAGTATCGTCTGGGATTAGCGAAATTTTTGCGTGATGCTATTGTGTACTTTTGCGAGGTGAATAAATAGGCCTATCCTGAGACTCGCTCGCAATGACAGGCTACGACGCAGGATATTATTGACGAGCCGAGTGGCGCGGCTGTACTATAAAGCATGGAGTAGTGCTAACTTTGATTTTTTTACATATGAAAAAAGCTTTTACTTTGTTTACCCTCGGCGCGGCGCTTCTTACCCTGGCTGGCTGTGGTTCATCGCAGCCTGTTTCGGTAGTAGCTCCGCCACCCACTACAGCAACTACTCCCACCACCTCGCCTCAGACGGTGCATTCACTGGAAGATTATATTTCGGTTGAACTCACCACTGTGCAACCCCGGCAACAGCTCGGCACGAATACTATGGCGGAGATATTTCGGGTGAGCAAATCTTCTCCATGCGATCCGGCGTACGACGAATTCTGTGATCCTGTATCAAAGAAGGACACCGTTGATTACATTTTTTATTCAGACCCACAGTGGCGCGATGGTAACACGCATGATTTTTATATAGAAGTAGACACCGAAGGCCCGCCTTATTACTATGGACCATTCCACGACAACACGAAAATTTTATCGGAGCAAGTCAAATAACTTGTACATGCTTTCATGAACCATCAATACCGAAAAAATATCAAACCCGGCCTGCTCGTAGATATCGTCCTCAAAAAAGATCAGCCCACCGGGAAACTCACCCGTGGTACTGTGCAAGATATTCTCACCAGTTCAAGCGAACATCATCGCGGTATCAAAGTGCGTCTCACCGATGGCCAGGTGGGGCGGGTGCAACATATTGTCGATGGTAGTAGCGCCATGCCATCGCAGACACCAAAACAAAAAACAATCCGCATTGATGTGTGGGCTGATGTGGTATGCCCGTTTTGTTATATCGGGCAGCATGAATTGCAGAAAGCGATAGCAGAATTTGAACATGGCGATGCGGTGACGCTCGTCCTTCACAGTTACGAACTAAATCCGGAAATGCCCAAAGAATTTGCGGGGACACTCCACGAGTATTTGGCACAGCACAAAGGCGTGAGTGTGAGTGATGCTAAAGCTATGAACGCGGACGTGACGCAGTATGCCGCCGAGGTGGGGCTTACATTTAATATGGACAAGACAGTGCCAGCCAATTCATTTGACGCGCACCGACTGGTACACCTGGCCGCAGAATATGATTTAGAAAGCGCGGCAATGGAAAAATTACACGCCGCGTATTTTACGCATGGAAAAAATATTGCCGACCGCGCTTTTTTGATTAGCCTTGCAGTGGAACTGGGTATTCCCGCGAAAGCAGCGGAAGAAATGTATGCCACCAGTGAATATACCGATGAAGTGCGCGAGGACGAAGCGAGAGCTCAAGAAATTGGAGTTACGGGTGTACCTCAATTTTTTATCACAAAAAAATTGACTTCGCAGCGAGCTTCAGCGAGCGGAGAAGATTCGATTGGCTTTAATCCCAAATATACTATCACCGGCTCGCAACGTACTGTGCAGTTTTTGGCGGGGTTAGAGCAGGTGTGGAGCGAATTGTAAGCTATGCACCAGACCACTCTCACTCCTACACGACCCATCAAGTATTGGTTGGTAGTAGTATCACGCGACCACGTGCAGATAGGTAAACGCCTGGGCATAGTGCAGGCCAACCATGGCAAGGCCGCGCCCATGAAGCGGCTGAAGGCGGGGGATATGATAGTGTTCTACTCGCCCAAGGTGGCGTTTGGTGGAGACGAGCCGCTACAAAAATTCACCGCCGTGGCGCGGGTGAAAGAGGGTGAGGTGTATCAGGGCGATATGGGTGGTGGGTTTGTGCTGTATCGGCGAGATGTTGAATATGTGGAGAGTGAGGAGGCCGACATTCGTCCACTCATAGAAAAATTATCATTCATCGAAGACAAAACACATTGGGGGTACATGTTCAGGTTTGGATTTTTTGAAATTCCAGAAAAAGATTATTCTATCATCGCACACGCAATGGAGGTTGCCTAGCTTCCCTCCCTTACGAAGGGAGGGCTAGGGAGGGTTTGCCGTCATTTGGGCATACGTGACACTATTTGTCATTCCGACCGAGCGTCGCAGCGAGTGGAGGAATCCCTCTACTCATTTACCTCTCGCCTGCGGCGCGCGTTATTTTTTTTCTCGTCAAAAAAAGTAACCCCGCCAAAGGCGGGCAGGCAAAAAAG
>CAYTPE010000029.1:0-13448 GCA_964439885.1 uncultured Gammaproteobacteria bacterium | reverse complement strand
ATCCAGCCCGGGGGGTCGGTGCGCGACGCCGAGGTGATCGCCGCGGCCAACGAGGCCGGCATGGCCATGGTCTTCACCGGCGAACGCCACTTCCGGCACTGAACTTTCGGCCTCACTCGCGTCGGTCGCTTCGCTCCCTCGCGATGACACTAGTTTTTTAATAATTTTCCAATTTCACTCTCCACCTCTTCAATTGACTTCATCCCGTCAATCTCAGTATACACTTTCAGCTCTTTGTAATATTCACGCACCGGTTCGATTGCTTTATTTCCCTGCAATTCGATGCGCGCTTTTACCGTATCGGCGGCATCATCGGCGCGGGTGACAAGTTCACCACCACATGTGGGGCATTTCGCAACATTCGCATCTGCGGAAATAATTTCGCCACACGCTTTGCATACCCGTCGCGAAGTAAGGCGTTTGAGCGATTCACTGTCAGAAATAGCGATCTCAAGTGCCAGAATTTCAGTGTGCCACTTATGCTCGGCAAAAAACTTTTGGTACTCGGCGGCTTGAGCGCTGTTACGTATAGCCCCATCGAGCACCACGCCTTTACCATTTTTCATACTGCCTTCTATCGCGCGAAATGCCAAACGATACACGAGCCAGTCGGGCACCAGTTGCCCTTGCTTCATACCTTCGAGCGCTTCCTTTTCTTCTATTGACGCATTGGTATCTTGAGCGAGAGCGCGAAACAAATCGCCTGTTGAGATATGAGTGTAACCATATTTAGCGGCGATTTTTTTTGCTTGTGTGCCTTTGCCGGAACCAGGAGGTCCGAGGAATATAAGAATTTTTTTCATTTGTGTAGTATATTATGTATCGTTCTGCACGACAGATAATAATGTTATCTTAGCAGAAATACCTGAAAAAATCAAGATATAAAAGGCGCGATGTATCGCGCCTTTTATAAAATTATTCTTTACTCTTTATTCATTTCAAATCGTATCGTACTCATGCATCGTAATTTGCGCCTCAATCTGTTTGGCGGTTTCGATTGCTACCGCAACGATGATCAGCAAGCTGGTGCTGCCAATACGCAGACTCTGTGTCCCGAGCGCGCCTTTGGCAAGGAGTGGTAAGATAGCGATAATACCGAGGAAAAGGGCGCCAAAGAAATTGATGCGATTCATGGTTTTGGCTAAATACGACTCCGTCTCTTTGCCAGGGCGAATGCCGGGGATAAAACCACCTTGCTTCTGCAAATTTTCAGCAATTTTCTGTGGATGGAAGATAACGGCCGTATAGAAATACGTGAAGGCGAAAATGAGAACGAAGTAGAGAATGTTGTAGAACCATTGATTCTGAAAGAGCGTAACAGTGGTCGAAGCAGCATTACGTACCCATGGAGTCGCGGCGTGTACAAAGAACTGAGCGATCATGGTTGGGAATATCACGATCGACACAGCGAAGATAATTGGAATCACGCCAGCCATGTTCACACGAAATGGTAAATGGGTGCTGGAACCACCATACATGTTATTACCTCGAATTTGCTTGGCGTAATTCACGGGAATATTGCGCTGCCCCTCGTTGATAAAGACAACGCCGATCACGGTGAGTACAGCAGCAGCGACAAACAATACGTACGTAGTGAATTGCGAAGCGTCATAGTTGAGAAAAAATGTTTGCAAGCTGTTTGGAATCGCGGCGGCGATACCAGCAAAGATAAGGAGCGACATACCATTGCCGACCTTTCGTTCGGAAATAAGCTCACCCAGCCACATGAGAAATACGGTACCGGCCGTGATAGTGATAAGAATTGCGATAGTGCGCAGGGGAGTCAGCGTGCCGAGAATGTTGGCTTGTGATTGCTGCAAGAGCTTAATCATACCATACCCTTGGAGGAAGGCGAGCGGCACAGTAAGCCAACGGGTGTAGAGGTTAATTTTTTGCTGCCCCTGTTCACCTTCTTTGCTCAGCTCTTCGAGCGATGGCACGATCATGGTAAGCAGTTGGAAGATAATGGAAGCGGTGATGTACGGACCAACACCCATCATGACAATGGAAAAATACTGCATGGTGCCACCGGAAAACACGTTCAACAATCCAAGCACTTGGTTGCTCTGCAAATAGTTGCGCAAATTAGAGACATCAACTCACGTAATTGGAATATGCGCCACTAAACGAAAGACGACTAACAGACCAATGACAAAAAGAATGTTGTTGCGAACTTCTTTAATTGTCCAGGCCTGACGAAGACGATCCCACATACAAATGATGTTAAAATTCATGATACATAGAGCACGAGGTGTCGTATATATGTATCGTGTTTCTCAGTCTCGTTTTACGTGTTATTTCACTTCCCCACCGGCAGCTTTTACTTTCTCGAGGGCCCCAGCGGTGCCGGTTACACCTTCTAGGATGAGTTTTTTGGTGAGCGTACCGGTGTTCAAAACCTTAGCGGCTTTGGCGGTTGCGCTAATAATATTTTTTTCTTTGAGAAGAGCGAGCGTTACCGTGTCGCCGCTGGAAAAATGTTTTTCGAGTTTGAAGAGTTCAACTTCAGCTGGTTTTTGGATCCCACTTTTGAAACCGCGCAACTTTGGTGTAGCCAAAAGTTGGGTGCGGAAGCCTTTGAGCTGCAAACCACGGCTGCCACCGGAGCGAGCGGTCTGACCTTTTCCACCACGCGTGGAAGAAGTACCGTGACCGGAAGCGTTGCCACGGCCAACTCGTTTCGGACTGTGTTTGGCGCCGCGAGCTGGTCGGATTGTGTGTTCGTGTAACATAAAAATGCAATTATTTTTTTCCTTCGTTTCTTTTTTGGCGCGAACGGTGCGAGTAGCTACTTTTTTTGGCGCAATTTTATCATCACCCGTGTCTACTTCTATGGGTTTTACTTCTTCTACCTTAACCACTTCGGTGCGTCCACCCTTTTTGAAACTTTCAAGCGCTTCAAAAGTAGCCTTCACGACAGCAATTTTATTTTTGGTCTTGCCAAGCAGTTTGGCAGATACGTTTGGCACACCGGCCATTTCAAGTACTGTGCGGGCAGCGCCACCAGCAATAATACCGGAGCCTTTGGGAGCTGGTTTAAGTAGAATACTGGCTGCTTTAAATTTCTGTACGACTGGGTGCGGAATAGTTTCTTTAATGATGGGTACGCGGATAATGTGCTTTTTGGCTTGGTGAACAGCTTTTTCTACACCAAGCTGCACATCTTTACCTTTGGCAACACCGAAGCCGACACGGCCATGACGATCGCCGAGCACCACACAGGCACGGAAACTGAGGTGTTTGCCGCCTTTAGTAACACGAGTCACGCGGGCAAGGTCTAAAATAAACTGATCAAATTCCGGACGTTCAGTCTGTGCGCCACGATCTTTTTTAAAACCTGGTTTTTGCATATGATAGTGAATATTTAAAATTGCAAACCGCCTTCACGCGCTCCGTCGGCTACCGCCTGCACACGTCCGTGGTATTTGTAACCGGCTCGATCAAAAACGATGGTTTTGATGCCCTTTTCGGATGCTTTTTCTGCCAACTTTTTGCCAACGAGAAATGCCGCGGCGACTTTACCCGTACGTCCTTCAGTTTTTGTTTCTTTTATTTCCTTACTGCTCACATAGCACAGCGTCTTGCCGGCAGCGTCATCAACGAGCTGGGCAATGGTAGAGCGCAGACCACGAAACACCGACAATCGAGGGTGTGAACTGGTTCCTTGCACAACGGAGCGAACGCGGCTGTGGCGCACTTGGCGTAGAGCATTCTTGGATTTGGTGAGCAAACGTTTCATATGCGTTGATTCGAATAAAGAATCGTTTAAAACTATAGATACTAGGCGGCTTTTGTGGCTGTCTTACCTGCTTTGCGGCGCAAAACTTCTTCTACGTATTTAATGCCTTTGCCTTTATAGGGCTCTGGCTTCTTAACACGACGAATGGTGGCTGCCATCTCCCCGACAAGCTGTTTGTCGGTGCCTTCAACGGTAATAATATTTTTTTCAACAGCAAATTTGATTCCCGTCAGTGGCTTAATTTCTACTGGATGGGAAAAACCAACATCGAGTGTGAGGTTGGTGCCTTTAAGACCAGCTTTAAAACCAACACCGTTAATTTCCAGCTGACGTTTAAAGCCATGTGTCACGCCTTCGATCATGTTTTCGATAATGCTCGAAAAGGTGCCCCAGAGCGCGCGATCGCGTTTGTTGGTTTCATTGGCAACCTGGGTGGTCACTTCGGAGCCGTTCACGACAACAGTAACATGTGGGTGGAGATCTTGGCGCAGCTCACCTTTGGGGCCTTTCACAACCAATGCGTTGGCTTTCACTTCGGCAGTTACACCGGCGGGAAGTATGCGAATTTTTTTACCGATACGAGACATAGACGTAAAATTCTAATTTCAAATTTCTAATTTCTAGTAAACTTCACAAAGCAGCTCTCCACCTACTTTGGCCGCACGGGCTTCCTTGTCGGTCATAATGCCTTGCGGGGTGGAGAAGATGGCGACACCCAAACCGTTGAGGACTTTGTCAATTTCGGAATTCTTTACATACTTACGGTGGCCCGGCGTGCTTACACGCTTCAAATTATGGATGGCGCTTTGACCTTCATCGTATTTGAGCGTGACCACGATAAACTGTGGCGTGCCTTTGGTTTGTTCGGCTTTCGCTATGTAGCCTTCTCGAACCAAAATCTGCGCGATGGCCATTTTCAATTTCGAGAATGGAATCGATACATCTCGTTTATGAACCATGGCGGCATTGCGGATTCGAGTGAGCATGTCAGCGATAGGATCAGTCATCATACGTATATATTAGAATAGGTGTTTATGTTATAAGGTATACAAAAGGCAATTACCAGCTCGACTTGCGGATACCGGGCAAACGTCCGGCATTGGCGAGTTCACGGAAACAAATACGGCACAAGTTAAAACGACGCATGTAACCATGTGCACGGCCGCACTTCCAGCAACGTCGAACAATGCGCGTTGAAAACTTTGGTTTACGATTGGATTTTGCAATTTGTCCTTGAGTAGCCATAGTTATTTAGTGAATGGAAAACCTAATTGTTTTAATAATGCTTTACCTTCTTCTTTATTTTTCGCGTTGGTAGAAATGACGACCTGCAAGCCGTGGATCTTGTCGATCTCTTCCATCTTTACTTCCGGAAAGGCGATATTTTCTTTAAAACCGATGGTATAATTTCCTTGTCTGTCGAACGCTTTGTCGGACACGCCATGGAAATCACGCACGCGTGGGAAGGTAACGGCAAGCAATTTTTCCAAAAAGTGGTACATACGAGGTCCGCGTAACGTTACGACCACACCAATTTCCTGACCTTCACGAATTTTGAAGTTGGAAATGGATTTCTTTGCTTTGGTGCGAACGGGTTTCTGACCGGTAATGCGGGACAACGTTTTCTCGACGGCGTCGATAAAGCCTGCCTCTTTTATAAAGCGACCAACACCGGCATTCAAAACTACCTTCTTGATCTTTGGCACCTGCATCATCGAAGTGTATCCTCGTTCTTTCATGAGGGCTGGCACGACTTGTTTTTTGTATTGTTCGTATAAACTCATAGAATTTAGTCAATAAACTCACCACAGGAGCGGCATACTCGCTTTTTCTTGTCGCCGTCCATTTTGTAACCAACACGCGTTGTTTTGGCGCATTTGGTACATACCAGCATCACTTTGGCGGTGGCCATTGGGCTCGAGAGCTCAATTACCTGTCCTTTTTCACCCTGCTTGCCAGAGCGCAAATGCTTTTTAATCTTGTGGAGACCTTCAACAACGACTTTGCCACTCGTCGGAAAAACCTGAATTACCTTTCCGCTCTTACCTTTTTCTTTTCCACTTATTACTTTTACGTTGTCATTTAATTTTATTTTCATATATTGGGATATAAACTGATTCTGTGAGGATGTAGACTGATCAATCTGTTCGCATCTTCACATAATCTGTTTGAATCTATACGACTTCTGGGGCTAAAGAAATAATTTTTTGAAAACCCTTGGTTCGAATTTCGCGGGCAATCGGTCCAAAGATACGAGTGCCTTTTGGTTCTTTACTCTTACGATCGATAATCACGGCTGCGTTCTCATCGAAACGGACATAGCTGCCATCCACGCGACGAGTTTCTTTGCGAATACGAACGAGAACCGCGTGCACGACATCGCTTTTCTTGACCATACCGCGTGGTGCCGCTTCTTTCACTACACACGTAATAACATCACCTAAGCGGGCGTAGCGTTTCTTGTAGCCATCCAATACACGAATACATTGTAATTTTTTTGCTCCCGTGTTGTCTGCCACAGCGAGCATGGCGCGATGTTGAATCATATACCTTTATTAAAATTCATTCAGTCTGGCGGCATTCCGCGTTACTATCCGCGTTTATGTGCCTCTTCGCTTAGAAGCAGATAAACGCGGATAACGACGCGGTTGCGCTCATTATTTTATAAGCTCCACCAATCTCCAACGCTTTGTCTTCGAGAGAGGGCGGCATTCTACAAACCGCACGACATTACCGACTTTGGCTTCATTCTGTTCGTCGTGCACGTGGTACGTGGTGGTTACACGATATTTTTTCTGGTACTTTTTGTTGAGCTTCATGGAATGCACCGCGACGGTAATGGTTTTGTGCATACCGGCGGACAAAACGGTACCTTTGAACTCTCGCTGGATTGTGGTACGTGTTTTCATAAAATGGATAATTAACTTTTGCGACTAGCCAAAAGAGTATTAATCTGAGCAATGAGTTTGCGTGAAACTGCCACCAGATGATTCTGCTTCAACTCACGACGAGCGCCTTTGAGACGAGCGTCGTGGAGTTTGATGCGTTCAGCGATCAGGAGCTCTTTTAGCTCAGCGTCACCTTTGTTTTGTAATTCTTTGAAAACCATAGTTTTAAAGCGTCATCGCGTTATCTTACTTTTTCAATAAATCGTGTTTTAATGCCCAGTTTGTAGCTCGCCATATCCATCGCTTCTTTGGCTGACGTGCGCGGCACACCTACCATTTCGAACACCACAGTGCCGGGCTTCACCACTGCGACGTAGTGGTCAGGAGCACCCTTACCACCACCCATTGGCACTTCGTTACCTTTTTTGGTAATTGGTTTATCGGGGAAAATACGAATCCAGACCTTACCACCACGACGGACGTAACGGGTAAGCACACGGCGCGCGGCTTCAATCTGTCGGCTGGTAATCCATCCATAATCTTCGGACTTCAAACCGAAATCACCGAAGTCGAGACTGTTGGCGCGGGTAGCCACGCCTTTTTGGCGGCGACGTCCTTTGTGCCATTTGCGGTGTTGTACTTTTTTTGGTAATAGCATACAAGTGAGTGGGGTTCTCAGCACTAAGTGCTAAGTACTAGGCGGCAAGCTTCGGAGCTTCGGGCTTAGTACTTAGGACTTAGTACCTCTTAACATTTATTTTTTAGTTACTTTTCCTTGTGGTCGGGCTTGGCGTGGTTGCTTGGAAGCCTCAGCGGTTTCTTTCTTTTCAAATTTATCCTGTCGGCCAAAGGCTTCACCATGATAAATCCATACCTTCACACCAATTTTGCCATACACGGTGTGTGCTTCGGCGAGCGCGTAGTCAACGTTGCTGCGTACGGTGATGAGGGACATTTTACCAGCCGACAATTTTTCGCGGCGAGCGATTTCCACACCATTCAAACGTCCAGCCATGCCAATTTTGATACCTTTCGCGCCGGCGGCCATTACCTTTTCAATCGTTTGCTTCATAATACGGCGGAATGGAATACGACGTTCAATGTCGTTAACGGCATTCTGCGCGACGATCGCCGCGGACAATGCTGGCTGCTGCACGGCCTGAATGTTTAATTTTACTTTGGTTTTGAATTGCAAGACTTTCTTTTCGATTTCTTTGCGAATTTCTTCCAGACCCTGACCAGCGCGACCGATAACTGCGCCTGGTTTGGCGGCCAAAATGGTGATCGAAAGTTCTTTTGGTGTACGTTCGATACTGATAGAGTCGACACCGGCGTCTTTAAGCTTCTTCATCAAAAATTCGCGAATCTTAACTTCCTGCTCGACGAACGAGGCCAGCTGATCTTTTTTGGCAAACCAACGAGAATCCCAAGGGAAAATGTACGGTATGCGATGAATGCGTGGATGTACTTTGTGTCCCATAGATTATTTTTTGGTTACAGTCTCTAAAACCACGTTAACGTGTGCGGTTCTTTCACGAACCGGAGTAGCACGACCGTGGGCTTTGGGCATAAAACGTTTTAAAACCGGACCGCCATCTACCGTAATCGATTTCACGCGCAACGAGTCAACAGTATACTTGTGGTTGTGTTCAGCGTTGGCAACAGCGGAGCGAACCAGCTTAAGCAAATGCTTAGCTGGCTGCTTATTGGTCAAAGCGAGTATATCCAAAGCACGTAAAGCTTTTTTGCCACGGATCATATCGGCCACCAAACGCATTTTGCGTGGACTCGAGCGAACGTATCGTAATGATGCGGTAACGTGTTGATTCATACACTATTATTTCTTAGGTGCGGCAGGGGCAGGAGCACCGGCGGCAGCTTTCGCGGCCTCCAGATCTTTCTGCATTTTACCACCGTGACGAATGAATTTGCGGGTTGGAGAAAATTCGCCCAAACGGTGACCAACCATGTTTTCTTCGACTAAGACATTGATAAAATCTTTTCCGTTGTGTACCAAAAAGGTAACGCCAACCATTTCAGGAGAAATCACGCAGGCGCGAGACCAGGTCTTGATAGGAGCGCGTTTGCCGCTCGCCTTGAGGGCTTGTACTTTCTTGAGTACTCGCTCGTCAACGTATAAACCTTTTTTTAAACTTCGGGACATACGGTAATTATTTAGCTAATTTGTTCTTACGAGGTTGAATAATAAATTTATCACTCCATTTGGCTTTGCGGGTCTTGATACCGCGGGCCTTACGGCCATACACGGTCATCGGACCACGTTTCTGACCAATAGGGCTGTGACCCTCACCACCACCGTGTGGGTGATCAACCGGGTTCATGTTCTTACCTTTGACGGTCGGGCGAATACCACGCATACGGCTGCGTCCAGCTTTACCCCAGCGAATGAGACGGCGGTCGGCGTTACTGAGTATGCCGATAGTGGCGGCACAATCAACCGATACAGCGCGAATTTCACCGGATGGCAATTTGATTTGAGCGTAGTCACCTTCGGTACCCACAAGCTGAGCGGACATACCGGCGCCACGAGCAATCTGGCCACCTTTGCCGGCGGTAAGTTCAATGTTGTACACGAACAAACCAACTGGAATAAACTTGAGCGGCATACGATTGCCGGCCTTAGCTTCAATCGCGTTTTTTGACGAAACAATCTGCTCACCTACCTTGACTCCTTCTGGTGCTAAAACGTACGACTTTGTACCATTAGTATAGGTGACAAGAGCGATGCGCGCGCCGCGGTTTGGATCGTATTCAATAGCCTGAATGGTGGCTGGTACATCAAAAACATCTTGTTTAAAATCAACCAAACGATAGTAGCGCTTCACGCCACCACCTTGGTGGCGCACGGTAACACGACCCTGATTGTTGCGACCGGATTTGGCTTTCAAAATTTCAATCAGACTTTTTTCTGGTGTGTGTTTGGTAACATCGGCAAAGGTATCCACACTGGAATGGCGGCGACCGCTGGATGTTGGTTTGTACACTTTAATCGGCATATGTTTGAACAAATACGGAAAACTTAAACACCTTCATGGATAACAATTGACTGGTTCGATGGCAGGGTGACAATCGCCTTTTTAAAATCGGAGCGGCGACCAGCGCTTCGGCCGTAACGTTTAGCTTTACCTTGTACATTTACAATGTGGACTGTTCTTGGCTCCACACTATAGAGTGTTGCTACGGCATGTTTCACTTGGGCCTTCGTAGCAGCACCATCAACAATAAAGGTATACTTGTGGTTGCTCTGTAGGGTAGCTGACTTTTCGGTAACTGCGGGACCCAGAACGATCTGTACCGCTGCAGCTTTCTTAGCTTCTGGAGCCACAGACATGGTAGCTTTTACTGCTGCGGTATCTTTGGTTGGAGCGGCTTTTTTTGCAGTAGATTTTTTTGAAATTTTATCCATGATTCCCATATGCATGAAACTCAATGTCTAAACTTATTTGGCTAAAACCGCTTCGAGCTTTTTGGCTCCGTCCACCGTGGTAATCACGGCTTGCTTGTTCATAAGCTCGACCACGTTTACATCTTCGGCGCGCATTGTTTCGACACGTGGCACGTTTTTGGTCATGCGTATTAGCTGCGCGTCCTTACCTGCGGTAAGCACCAAAAAGGATTTCTGTTTGGCTGGCAATGCTTTGAGCAAGGCGGCAAACAATTTGGTTTTTGGTTCGGTGAACGAGAAATTTTCCACCACCCAGAGCGCACCACTCGCTGCCTTATCGGTGAGACACATACGGGTAGCCAAACGGCGGGTTTTCTTGTTAATTTTGGTTTTATAATTTCGTTCGGATAGTGGACCAAATGCCACGCCACCGCCCTTCCAAATGGGAGAACGAATGGAGCCATGACGAGCGCGGCCAGTACCTTTTTGTTGCCATGGTTTTTTACCACCACCACTTACTTCACCGCGATTCTTGGTGTCGGCCCATGGTTCACGAGCATTGTTACTCTGTGCTACAAAGACTTCGTGGACTACAGCTGGCTTAACAGTGACGCCAAATACCGCGTCGGACAGTTCCAGTTCTTTTACTTCTTTACCTTGGAGATTGTATACTTTAGTTTTCATAGTAATCGTGGAGCGTGTAACGTGAAACGTATAACCCGTCGAACGTTACGCGGTGTGCGTTATGCGTTATGGTTGTCGGCTGCGGCCGTTTCATTCATTTCTACCGCCGCCTCGACTGGAGCTTCGGCTTTCTGCTTTTTAGAAACTTTCAACTCACCATCGCCAGCGATCATAACTAAACCGTTACGACCACCTGGAATGGCACCTTTGATAAACAATTCATTGGTATCAGCGTGTACTTCGATAATTTCCAAATTCTTTACGGTCACGCGATCGCCACCCATGCGGCCAGCCATGCGCATGCCTTTGAACACGCGCTGCACACCACCGGCACCGATAGAACCAGGAGCACGAAGGTCGTGCTTATGACCATGGCTCTTTGGAGCGCCTTTGAAATGATGGCGTTTAACCACACCGGCAAAACCCTTACCTTTGGAGGTACCGATAACGGTGACCTTATCACCGATCCCGAACGTTTCTACGGTGATAATGTCGCCACGCTCTATACCTTCTACTTTTTCAACTCCGAAATCGCGCAAGTAATGAACTGATTCGAGCCCTTTGAGATGGCCCGCTTCAGGTTTTTTCACTCTGAAATCACGTTTCGAACCAAAGCCAAGTTGGAGCGCAACCTGGTTGTCTTTTGTCCCATCCTTTACCTGAACTACCTGGCATGGACCTGCTTGAACGCGAGTCACTGGTACCACCACTCCGGACGAGAGATATACCTGTGTCATGCCCATCTTTTTTCCGAGTATGCATTTCATATGTGTGCAACTTTTTCCGGAGCTCGCCTCCACCGGCGAGTCGGAACTTTGATAAACGTCCTTCTAACAAAAAACTAGAAGCGCGAAATGTGGAGTTTTCCACGGTTCACGCTTCTAGCCCTTAATAATGCTCTTTTTTCTGCCAAACCTGCCCCTTAAGAGAGACCGTATTTAAGGCTAATTGTAGCTGAATTTTTAATGTTTTGCATCTCCTCTTATCGTTTTCTTAACCAAGGTTTTCGGACCACGAATTCTATTCACGAATCTCACTAGTTTGTGGAATTTGTGACAAAAATTCGTGGTTCGATCTTTTTGGCTTAGCTAATGATAAGTTTTGAACTGCCGTCAGTGTACACTATTTTTTATTACCTGTCAAGGGAACCACTAATCCAATTCACGAATCTTCACTAATCCCTACAATTCGTGATGATTGGTGTGGCGAGTTCGTGTTTCTACATTTTAATCTCCACATCCACACCTGCCGGGAGGCTCAAACTCATCAGCGCGTCAATTGCTTTCGGAGTAGCACCCATAATGTCGATAAGGCGTTTATGCACGCGCATTTCGTATTGTTCACGAGCGTCTTTGTGCACAAAGGTGGAGCGGTTCACGGTAAACTTGGTCTTTTCGGTTGGGAGCGGTACCGGGCCAATCACTTTGGCATCGTTGCGCTCGGCCGTTTCCACGATTGTTTTGGTGGCCTGGTCGATAATACGATTGTCGTACGCGCGAATCTTAATGCGGATTCGTGAGCCATTCTCCTCTTTTTTTACGGTTTGAGTTTTGGTTGCTGCTGATGACATGTGTTTCGTTATATTAAATAAAGAACGAATTAATGAGCGTGTCATTGCGAGGAGGCCCGAAAGCCGACGAAGCAATCCCCTTATTTTCAGAAACATTCTGAAAGCATGGGGATCGCTACGTCGTCCCGACGTAACGTCGGGACTCCTCGCGATGACATAACAAAGAGACCGCTTTCACGGCCCCTTTGATTTTTTATTTATTGATCTTGGTTACCACACCAGCGCCGACGGTACGACCACCTTCGCGGATAGCGAAGTTCATCTTGTCTTCCATAGCAACTGGAGTAATAAGTTTTACCTTGAGGGTAACCGTGTCGCCTGGCATAACCATTTCGGTGCCGGCTGGCAATTCTACTTCACCAGTCACGTCTGTGGTACGGATGTAGAACTGTGGTTTGTAACCCTTGAAGAATGGTTTGTGGCGGCCACCTTCGTCTTTGGTGAGCACGTATACCTCAGCATCAAATTCGGTGTGAGGAGTAATGGAGCCTGGTTTGGCAAGCACCATACCGCGTTCAACTTCTTCTTTCTTGGTACCACGAAGAAGGATACCAGCGTTATCACCGGCTTGACCTTCTTTGAGCTGTTTGTTGAACATTTCGATACCAGTCACAACAGTCTTCATGGCTTCGTCGCGCAAACCAACGATTTCTACTTCATCGTTGATTTTAACCATACCACGTTCGATACGACCGGTAACTACCGTACCACGGCCTTCGATGGAGAAGACGTCTTCTACTGGCATGAGGAATGGTTTGTCGGTAGCGCGGACAGGTTCTGGGATGTATTCATCACACGCCTTCATGAGATCGAGTATTGGCTTGGCAGCGGCTTCGTCGGTTGGGTTCTGAAGAGCTTTGATGGAAGAACCGCGGATAACCGGAATGGTGTCGCCAGGGAATTTGTACTTGGTGAGAAGATCACGAACTTCAGCCTCAACGAGGTCAATGAGTTCTGGATCGCTTACCATGTCAACTTTGTTGAGGTACACAACAATGTACTTCACACCTACCTGAGAAGCGAGCAAGATGTGCTCACGAGTCTGAGGCATTGGGCCGTCTGCGGCAGATACCACGAGAATAGCACCGTCCATCTGAGCGGCACCAGTGATCATGTTCTTCACATAGTCAGCGTGGCCCGGGCAGTCAACGTGTGCGTAGT
>CAYTPE010000028.1:0-13585 GCA_964439885.1 uncultured Gammaproteobacteria bacterium | reverse complement strand
CTTGAGGTCTCTGTATTACCGCTGCTGCTGGCACAGAGTTAGCAACCTCTTATTCGTATGGTACCGTCACGAATTCTTCCCATACAAAAGCAGTTTACAACCCGAAAGCCTTCATCCTGCACGCGGCGTCGCTCCTTCAGCCTTTCGGCCATTGAGGAATATTCTCGACTGCAGCCTCCCGTAGGAGTGTGGCCAGTATCGCAGTGCCACTGAGGCAGGTCGCGCTCTCACGCCTGCTACCCGTCATAGCCTTGGTGGGCCGTTACCTCACCAACTAGCTGATAGGCCATAGGCCTCTCTCTGAGCCAAAAAAGTTTACATGGGAATGACTTATGTCCCCCCATGTCCATCGGGTATTAGCTTTGCTTTCGCGAAGTTGTCCCCGACTCAGAGGAAAGTTACCAATGTGTTACTCACCCGTCTGCCGCTCGTAACCCTTAACACTCTGTTAGCGATAAGTTCTAGGTTCTAAGTTCTAAGCTGTGAACGTTTTGTTCGCGCTTAGTACTTATTGCTTAGTGCTTAGTACTCTCAAAGTGTTAAGGGCACGTCGCTCGACTTGCATGCCTTAGACACGCCGCCAGCGTTCATCCTGAGCTAGAATCAAACTCTCAATAAAGAGTTTTATCTTCCCGAAAATGAATTCTGGAAGTTAATGGATTTATTTGATTTACTTGAGGATCATCACCGAAGTGAATGACTACTCAAGAAATAGATAGACTCTACCCCGAGACGGCGTTAGCCGTTTTTCGGGGTTGCCACGAAAAGCGAGCAAGCTCGCCTCGTGGCGTGGTTTTTGTCACGTTTGTGTTGTCAACGATCATTCTTTCCACTGTTCAGGGAACCGACTCGCATGTGCGAGGGAGAACAGGTTGTAGGAAAGAAAAAAGAGAAACCCATCCTGAGTTGCTCTTTTTTCTCGCCAGTTTCTTCGTTGTCATCCTGAACTTGATTCAGGATCTCGCCGTGTTGAGACGGATGCTGAAACCAGTTCAGCATGACAATTGGGACTTAGCAGACAAGCTAATTTGTTAGAGAATTCGTATGCCGGCCTAGGGCAAATTTAAGGCTCCCTAATAATACAGAAATGCCCTTATTCTGTCAAGCCCAAGAATGAGGCTTAACTGTGGATAAATCAGGCGTCTTTTTGAGCTTTAGACAGCTGAAGGTGCATATCGATACTTGTAGAACAAAGAAAAATTTCATTAATATCGCTCTCTAGCTGCTTAACATTGATACTTGCTAGTTTTTTATACTCCTGTGAACCCATCACCAAATAGCGAAAATTAATATTCATGTGATCGTTTTCAAAAATAAACATCTGGCCTCCTATACGATTATAATGATAATTTTGAACTATAGTCTTTAATTTTACTATCTTCTGTTTTAATTTTATATCACAATTGGATAAAAAATTTTCAATATCGTTAAATAATTCAACCTGGTTGTGTTTTTGATCAAAACAACCATTCACTTGAAGAAGTAGCCCTTTAAGCCATAGTTCTAAGCCGTGTTTTATGCAAAAAATTACAGGTATTAAAATTTTTACTTTTTTTCTTTTTTTATAGTCGAGCAGCCCTACAAGCGCTAAATCTAAAAAAGAATTAGCGAAATTAAGCCACCTTACTGTTTCAGAATTTTCTTTTTCCAATTTTATTTTATTCGTCATTATTATTTAAAATAATTTTTTACAGTTAATGCTCACAACATTCTTTTGTTTAGCGAGTTTCAAAGCACCTTACCAGCTTCTCAGCCGACGCCATTTTTCAATTTCTTCATGATTGCCAGACAATAAAACCTTCGGCACTTTTTTGCCCATAAAATTTTCAGGTTTTGTGTATTGTGGGTATTCTTTCGTATTTAGTATTTGGTATTTAGTAACTGGTATTTTAGTTTTTGAATTTCTCGATACAAGATACTCAATACGAGATACTTTTCGTCCAAAGGTTTCTTCACGCAACGACTCCGCGTTCCCCAATACCCCCGGTATCAGCCGAGCGGTTGCCTCAATAATCGACAGCGCTGCTAGCTCTCCTCCCGCGAGCACAAAATCTCCCACACTCACGCGTTCGTCGACAAAATCGTACACTCGCGCGTCAAACCCTTCGTACCGTCCGCATATCATTACTAATCGATCAAGTTCAGAAAATTTTTCCGCCATGCGCTGGTCAAACTTTTTCCCGGCAGGATCCATGACAATAACTTTCGTTTTGTCATTTCGACCGAGCGACGCAGCGAGTGGAGAAATCGCTTTACTCGATTTAGAGGGATTCCTCGACGTGGCTCGGAATGACAGCGCCTTTATACTTTTCAAACACTCATAAATCGGCTCTACCCTCAGTATCATTCCCGGCCCCCCACCGTATGGCGTATCATCCACGTGCCCCCATTTGTTGCCGCTGAAACTGCGGAAATTGTGCGCGGCGACTTCGATCAAACCATTTTTCTGGGCACGGCCAAGAATGGCTTCGTTTGCATAGCCGTGGATGATGTCGGGGAAGAGGGTGAGGATGTCGATGTGCATAGATAAAAAAATCTAAGCTCTAAATTCTAAACAAATGCAAATGAATAAATGTCTAAAATTTAAAACGCGATTTTGTGGATTTGGTATTTGTATTTTGGTTTTGTTTATGATTTAGGGTTTAGAATTTAGGATTTGAGACCTAACCATACTAGCATGATCTAACATAAAATAAAAGCCACCCCGTTTGCACGGAGTGGCTTTTGAAATCCAACTAGATATCAAGGCTGTCTACTGCACTCGTATCAATAGGACCCTGGCTGAAACCTTGGTTGCTCATAGCATGAGCAGGGCCACGGCCACCAGCTGGTTCGTTGATCTTCAAGTTAACGCGAGCGTTATTCTTGGCACCAACGATTTTGAGGAGGGTGCGGATAGAGCGGGCGGTCTGACCTTGACGGCCAATGACGTAGCCCATGTCGGTTGGGTTAACATCCAAAGTGATGAGCACACCGCGTTCATCGATGATGCGCGAGGTCTTCACATCCTGTGGGTTGTTAACGATTGCCTTGACGACATCTTCCACAAATTTCTGATCTTGTTCCATATTTCAATTTCATTCGGTAGGGGCGTATTGCATACGCCCGTACAATTCAATTCAGCAGTCTGTCGACGATGTGGATCGCCTATCAGGATAGTAAGCGCCGAGGGTTAGTCAGCCGCTTCACTTCACCTACTAGTCCCACCAGTACTGCGGTTCATTTTCCAGTATACAAATTTCAAACAACTTCGTCAAGTTGACGCGACAAGTCACCATACATACAAAAATCCCGCCAGCTGTTGCTAACGGGATTTAATTATACTGCGTATTAGGCTTGCGGTGCTTCTGGCGCGGCTTTAGCGGCAGGCGCTTCAGCGGCGGCTTTCGCAGCTTCGGCTTCAGCTTTCTTAGCTTCTTCCTCAGCGCGCTTGGCTTCTTCGGCGGCAGCCTTTTCGGCAGCGGCTTTTTCCGCGCGAGCTTTGGCAGCTTCTTCGTCGGCTTTACGTTTTTCACCGAGTTTAGTTTGACGCTTCTTGGAGAGGAAGACGGATTTCTTCACCGCACCTTTGATAACGCCGGCTTTCACGAGCAAATTGTGGATAGTGTCGGATACTTCCGCACCTTTGCTTATCCAGTACTGAATGCGTTCGGCATTTGGCTGGAATTGATTTTCTTTGGCGTGCGGGTTGTAGGTGCCGAGCTGTTCGAGATACACATCATGGGTATCGCGGCCTTTTTCGTTGATGATGATGCGGTAGGTCGGCAATTTCTTTTTGCCGATGCGTTGTAAGCGAATGCTTAACATAGCTGTCTTGAGTTTGAAAAATATATAACTGTGACTTTGGCTCTACGCCATTCGTGGTGGCATAGAGAAGAGCGGTGTAATACTACTAAAAACACGTACTTTTGTCAACCCCACGTACTAGCGTATTAGTTTAACGCTTCTGCGAACTCCCTCGACCTCTTTTTACCTCAGGCGTTACCCACCCCTTTACCACTTCACGATCGCCCACATCAAGACCATATTGCTGTTTGAGGTTTGTAACAATTTTAGCTCCCAGATCTGCGCCCACTATCTCTTGCAGCTCGTCCGGATCATAGCCGACCAACTCCCCCACATACTTCCATCCAGGAAGTTCACCTTCACGCTCTAATTTAACTAAACGCTGCTTGTCTCCTACCGTAAGCCACGGCAACGAATCTGTGAGCGTGTCCAAAACCCTTTCACTTTCTTTGCCATCTTCTTCGTTCGTCGCACGTTCTTCTCTTGCTTCGTCGCGCATTTGCTGCCTCGCAACTTCATAATGATCTCGTGGAGCCATACATTTATATCATTAAAAAGAGACAAAATTATCCGACAGCCATTTCTTCCATCTTCACACTGAGCAGTTTCGACACCCCGTCGCCACCCATCGTAACACCATACAAAGCGTGCGCGGCGTGCATGGTAACGCGGTTGTGGGTGACAATGATAAATTGTGAATGAGTCGAGAGCTCGAGCATGATGCGTGCGAATCGCTGCGTGTTGGCTTCGTCGAGCGCGGCCTCCACTTCGTCAAGTACCACAAATGGTGATGGATTGTTGAAAAGTATTGCGCAGATGAGTGCGATAGACGTGAGCGTGCGCTCGCCACCACTGAGCATGTTCAGGTATTTTACTTTTTTACCCGGCGGATTCGCGATCACATCGATGCCGGTGAGTACTTTTTCACGTTTGCGATTGCTTCCACCACCCCCGAGCCCTTCCTCCGGAAGGAAGGGAGATTGGCCCCCTCCCCTTTCCAAGGGGAGGCTGGGTGGGGCTGCCGTCCCGTCTGCTGCCGAGAGCTCGTCTTCTACTTCACCATACACCTCCTCAAGATCAGCGCTGCCGCCGCCAAAGAGGATTTGGAAATAACGATCGAAATCTTTGCGAATTTTTTTGAAGGCTTGACCACGTTTTTTCTTCATCAGCTCATCGAGCTCTTCAATCATTGTCTTCAGATCAGCTGTTGCGGTGCGCAAATCACCGAGCTGCGCGTCTAAAAAGTCGAAACGTTCTTTGGTGGTAGCATACTCGGCCACCACTTCTTCATCGATACCCCCAATCAGGCTCAATTGATATTTTAATTTTTGGATACTGTCCGCGAGCGTGTCGAGCTCGGCGAGCGTCACGCCTTCGCGCACACGTTCCACGATCGAGTGGAGGGATACTTTCATATCATTTTCCACTTCACGCGACAGGTCTTCACGTTTGGTCTCAAGCTTGGCCAGCTCAATACTGTGCTCACTGCGCTCTGCCAAAATTTTATTCACGTCGTCTTGCTCACGCTGCATGGATTCTTGGAGACTAAACACGCGCTGTTTCTTTTCTTCTTCGGTACGGTTAAAGTCTTCGATCTCTTTGGCAATGTGCGCCACGCGCGTTTCAAGATCGATTTGTCGCGATTCCAACTCGTGTTTTTCTTTGTCTAGTTTTTTCATGCGCTCGCCGTATTCTTCCGGACTCGCTTTCACGAGTGAAAGTTCGTGCGCGACATTTTTCATCTCACGCTCGGCACTCTTGTATTCGTCCTCGACGAGCACTGTCTTGTTTTCAGCCGACTGAGCCGCCACCTGCAGTTCTACCGATCGTAGACGAGCGTTTTCTATCTGTTTTTCCAGTTCTTGTAAATTATGATTTTCCAAATTAATTTCCGCTTGCACCTCGGCGAGCTGATCATCGTTGTTGAGCGACAGTTTGGACGAGAACGATAACCCCGAGCGACGATTGCGGAAGCCGCCGCGCATCACACCTTTATATTCCACCACATCGCCTTCGAGCGTTACCATGCGGGCACGGCCCACACCAATTTTTTCGGCAACACGCAAATCGTCTACCACGAGAGTGGTACCAAAGATCATGGAAAAAATATTTTCAAACTTTTTGTCGTAACGTACCAGGTCAATCGCTTTGCCGTTGACACCGCTCTGACCGAGGAACTGATCGCTATCACTAAAATTACTGCGTGGCTGAATTTTGTTGAGTGGCAAAAAGGTGGCCACACCGAATCGATTGGTGCGTAGATATTCGATCGCATTGCGTGCCACCGTTTCGTTTTCTACGACGATCGACGAAAGGTTGGCGCCAGCCGCTACTTCCAGCGCTAGGCGATATTCTTCGTCGACTTCACCAAGCTCGGCGACAAGGCCGTATACTTTGCCACCAAACTGCGTTCGAGCTTCAAGTATTGCTTTTACGGCAGTCAGGCCCGAGAGTTGCAAATAACTTTGTTCAGTTTGATTTTGGAGAAGCTGATTTTGCAGACGCGATATTTTCAGCTTCAGCTGCGTGTGCTCGATGGTGAGATTTTCTAATTTTCGTTTTTGTTCGACGCTGGCGGTCGTGTGTTTTTGTGTTTCTGCCTCCGCGGCCTGGAGCGCGTCTTTCAGTCGCGCGTGATTGGTCTCGAGCTCATGGGATTTATTTTCGAGCCAACCCACATTTTGCTTGCCCGATTGGCTGTACTCCGTCTGCATTTGTCCACCGATGATCACGAGCTCACGTTCCAACTCATTTTTCGCCCGCATCGCTTCTTGATGGCGACGTTGCAACTCTTCGAACACTTCTTGGCGGCTGGCGGAACGAGCCAGCTCGGCAAGATCACTTTGTGTTCTCTCTAGTTGTGCAAACGATTGGCGGTATCGCTCTCCCACGTCGTTCAATTTTTTTTGTATGGTCTCAATCTCAGTCTTATTCTTGGTATATAATGTATAGTAATATTTTTCCTGATGCTCGGTGAGTTTGGTTTCCACTTCGTGGCGCTGCTCCAGCTTCTTCACCTGCTTAGCAAGTATTTTGAGTCGCGGCTCCACCTCGGCCATGAGCGTTTCGGCTTGCCGCATGTTCTCTTCGGTGCGCGCGAGCTTGAGCTCGGCTTGATGTTGTTTGATTTGATACTCTTTAATACCGCACGCCTCATCAAAAAAATCTTTACGCTCGCTGTTGGTAACCGTGAGCAGCCGATCGATCATACCCTGGCTCACGATACTATAGGCGCCTTCGGCAAATTTGAGCTTAGCGAGCAGTAAATGTATATCGAGCACGCGCGCTTGATTTCCGTTCACGAGGTACTCGCTTTCACCGTTGCGATACAGTCGGCGAGTCAACGTAATTTCTTCGGTTGTTAAAAAAGTATCGCCATCCTTCACTTCGTCATTCTTCATTCTTACTTCGGCATTTTTACTATTATCCATCACCATCGTCACCTCGGCCACACTCATCGCTCCGCGCGCTTCCGAACCGTTGAAAATGACATCTTCACTCTTTTTAGCACGAACATTCTTCATCGCCTGCTCACCCATCACCCAGCGAATCGCATCGGTAACGTTGGATTTACCTGAACCGTTCGGCCCGACAATCGCGGTAATGCTATTGATATCATTTTTCGGCGGCAAAAAATCAAGCACCGTTTTGTTGGCAAAAGATTTGAAACCTTGAATTTCAAGACGTTTGAGATACATCCGAAGGAATATATTTTTTAACTATCGTGACTCATTATAACATGTCTTAACAAAGGTGAGCAACCAGAGCCTGTACACATATGCTCGTTTACCCGTTAAACGACTTTTTACCAATGTCATTCCCACTTGTACTACTGTCATTCTCGCCACAGCGGGAATCTCGATCACTGTCTTAGCCAGATCCCCGATGCTGCTCGGGGATGACACCAAACAGGCTAAACGTTGAGCTGCTGCCTTGACAGGCGCGCCTAAAGCCTGTTTTGATAGTGTATAAGGAGGTGGGGATGATAAGGTTGGTTGTGGCTCTGGTTTTCGTCGTAGCAACCGTCGGCGGATGCGGTGGCACCAAGCCGCCAGATCCGCCGGCAGGAGTCGTCGTGACCGACGACGACCCTCCCCTCTGGCAACCTCGCCTCGTTCCCTCCGACGGCGGCACGAGCGACTAGCTCGCCGCCGCCTGCCCGCTCGCCTACCCGGCGAGCTTTCTCATAGGCATAGAGTAAACTCGGGCTTACGCTTGACAACCAGAGAAAAGTGAGATAGTATGTGAGGTTGTGTTGAAAATTTTCAATTTTTAATTTTCATTGAAGGATTCATTCATTGTAATATTGAAAATTGATTGAAAATTTGAAATTGAAAATTAGAAATTACGAGGTATGCAGAATGTCATGCGCACAATTCACGCCCATATTCAGAAATGTCGTAAAGTCATCATCATCCCCCACCAAAATCCGGATGGTGACGCGATTGGATCTGCGACGGCATTTTTGGAATATGTTTCCGCCCTCGGTAAACCGGCAGTGATTTTTTGTGTTACCAATCTGACCGATAAACTGCAATTTGTCCCAAATAGCCACCACCTCACCAGTGACCCAGTAATTTTCGATGACCCGCAAGTTGATACTATTGTCGTGCTCGACTCGGGTGATCTGCGCTACGCTGGTGTGGATAAATTCGTTGCCAAACACCCGGCCACGATTATCAACATCGACCATCACAATACCAACGAACACTACGGACACCACAACCTCGTGATTCCAACCGCCGCCTCCACCACCGAAATTCTTTATCACTTTTTCTACCACAATAACATCAAGGTAAACCAACGCATGGCCACTTCGCTGCTTACTGGGCTCACCACCGACACTGGTAATTTTACCAACTCAGCCACGTCAGCTACTGCAATGTCGGTAGGGAGCGAACTCATTCGTTCCGGTGGCAATCTGCGCATTGTGACCGATGGTACGGTGAAAAACAAATCAGTGGAAGCGCTCAAGCTGTGGGGCAAAGTACTTTCTCGCCTCACCACCGACGAACGCACCGGCATCACCTACACCTACATGACACAAGCCGACCTAGCGGAGCATGGCGTGGCGGATAACGAAAGCGAAGGTATCGCGAACTTTTTGAATAACCTCGACAACACCAAAATTGCCATGATTCTCAAGGAAATGCCCGATGGAAGAATCAAAGGCAGTTTTCGCACCACTCGCGACGATGTGGATGTCTCGGCTATCGCTAAGAAACTCAATGGTGGCGGACACAAAAAAGCAGCGGGATTTGCGCTTGAGGGGGACATCCAAACGGCCCTGCAAAAGATACTATCTTTGCAATAAATGGGTTGGGTGGTATACTATGTTAATAGCTACAGTATTGAGTTGTTGTATTGTTACTAAATGGTAACCGATATCCTGCATACTAATATCTGACTTATGGGAATTTTTGATCGATGGAAGAGAGGCGGAGGAAGTGGTAAGGATGGTGGTGATGGCAACGAAAATGATACCCAACAACAAAAAGAAGGTGAAGTGTTTATCCGAAGAGCGTGCGAAAAATACCCTTATTTAAAAGATATTGGCTCACTTCCACCAACTATCTCCGATGATGAAGCTCGTGAATTCGCTGAGGATTACGTTGCATTAATAATGCAAATAGAACCGGTATTAGAAACAAAACTGCCGAGCCAGCAACCACGCGACCTTTCTTGGCCCGACCTCCATCTCTACGGAGCCTACCTGGTTCTCGAACCGTGGCTTCAGAATCCAACAATTCAAGCACACCTTTCAACCCTTAAAGCCTCGATACGCGCACAACAAGCAGAAGACGATACGCGAAGAAGATCGGAAAAAGAAATGAACGATACAATGACAGCCGTGGAGACGTCTCTAGCGCGCGCGGAAAAACTTGCTTTAGAGAATCCTTTCTTTCGCAAAGCGCTTGAAGATAAATTGAGAAATGCCTTACGAAAAATAAGCGCCCAAAATATAGAATAATATACTATGAAAACATCAGAAATAAAATCACAATACCTCATCCCTACTGTCATCGAAAAAACCAACTTCGGCGAACGCGCGTATGATATTTATTCGCGCCTTTTGCAAGATCGTATTATTTTCCTTGGTAGCGAAGTAGACGATGGCGTTGCGAACGTTATCATCGCGCAGCTTTTGTTTTTGGAAAATCAGAATCCCGATAAAGACATCAAACTCTACATCAACTCCCCCGGCGGATCGGTAACGGCTGGCATGGCGATACTTGATACCATGCGCTACATCAAGCCAGACGTGAGCACCATCTGCGTCGGTCTCGCTGCCAGCATGGCCGCGGTACTGCTCGCCGCTGGCGCGCCCGGCAAACGCTTTGCGCTGCCGAACTCCGAAATCATGATCCATCAAGTTATGGGCGGCATGGAAGGCCAGGCGAGCGATATTAAAATCCGCGCGGAACGTATTTTGCGCATGAAAGAAAACCTCAATAAAATATTGGCTGAGGCAACCGGCAAAGATATTAAAACTATTGAACGTGACACCGACCGCGACTACTTCCTTCCGGCAGAAGAAGCACTTAAGTACGGCCTGATTGATAAAATCATCTAAAAATTTCAAAGTTCAAATTTCCAATATTAAAATAAGAGGGTCCCGATTTTATCGGGACTCTTTAATTTGAAATGAGACATTTGACACTTGTCATTTTACTTAATTTTGCCTTATCTTAGCCTTTTTCTCCCTTTATCCCCACAGCTGCCCTTGACATTTTTATCTAAATAGTGTATTCTTAACTGTTGCCTCACAGTAAGGCAATTTTAATTAGCCAAACTATGGCAGGTGCCCAGACTCTTTAAGCGCACCACCAATGGCTATACAAAGCAACGTATCCTCACTTGCACTTCTAGAATGCACGGTTAACGGCTGAACTGGATATGGATAGTTATCCGTTTGTCATCCTGAACTTGTTTCAGGATCTGGCCACGAAAGATGCTGAAATACATTCAGCATGACAAAATGTGTAGCTACCCGTATCCACGACAAGCATGGGGATGTGTTGCAGGTATGGGCAGGCTCCGTGCTCGCCCCTATCCTGTGACACATCTTCTTGGATGCGGTTTAGGGGGGCGTAAGCCCCACCGATATATCAACCCCACTCTGACGTATTAGTCAGGGTGGGTTTTTTATTCACTGTTTTTTGCATACTCACTTCTAGTAAATCCTAAACAAATCAAAATGATAAATGTGTAAAATTAAAAACGCCAATTGGCGTTTTGAAAAATTAGTTATTTTGATTTTGAGTTTGTTTAGAGTTTAGGGTTTCGGATTTAGAATTTTACTGAGCCGCCGTAGTGCTCGCCACCGCAAAGCAGCTGTTATCCGCCAGACATGGACTCCCCGGCTCAACACCGACATAGCAGGTGGCAGGCAGTGGTCGATAGTAGCTGGTGAAAACTTGATCAATTTTTTCGGGCGAGGATGACGTAGTGCGTGTATAGGTAAAGCTGGCGACCGCGCCGCGATATGCCGGCTGGCAACGTTTCTGCCCAGGGGCAAGGGTGCCATCGGCAACAGCTACATTTGTTGCCGGACCAGTTGGAATCCACTTGCTTACCACGGGGTGTGTATAGCTGCCAGTGCGACCATCAGGTTTACCCCACAATGTAAAGGTGAGCTGTAGTGTTTTCATGTTCATGTCGGTCTGGAGCAACAAATAATTTCCCGTATCGTTGTTGAATTTGAAATCAACCAACGGATCGTAGATAGTCGCATCGGTACCGGGGTTGCCATTCACTGGGTCGGCGTAATAATTTACCACCAGCGAATGGTTGCGCCGCTCCACAATCGGCATACCACTATTCATAGCCATGCGGAACAGCGTGGTGCCGATTTGGCACATACCTCCACCCACTTCTTTCTGCGACGCGTCATCGCCTTTGATAACGAGCTCTGGCAGGTAGCCGTTCGCTTCGGTAATTGGACCAACATTTTTGGCGGTGGAAAATGTTTCACCGGGTTTGATAAGCACACCGTTGAGAAGGCCGACCGCTCGTGCTACGTTTTTGATACGCGCCGGGTGCGAACCGCGGAAAGAGGAGACACCAACACCAACAACATCGGTAATGCCGAGTGTATTTACGTCGGCGGTTTTGACCGCTGGTTCGGCAATGTCCACAGTGAGGCCAACGGTTTTGATGGGTTCGGTGGGTGCGAAGTTGCGCTCACGAAATGCGGTATCGAGATCGGTGTATGTTTTTTCAAAATTAAGACTCAGCCCAGTGTGGCTGGCCTTAAACTCCTTCACTTTTCCATCTTCCATGGTAAACTTGGCTTCCTGAGGCGCGGAATCTACCCACGGTCGAACGGTTGTGTCCATGTATGATTTTACTTTATCGGCCGAGAGTCCGAACACCAGATTGTTATCGGCATCAGGGCGCAGCTCGAGCCATCGGGAGAATGTGATGGGTGCGATAGACCAATCATGTTCCTGTTTGGTTTGCGGGTCGGTATAATTGAGGCTAATAGCACCGTAACTAAATAATGTTTTTACTTTAGGAAGCACTTTTTCGATATCGGCAGCAGTGATAGTTGGCGTCATTCGTTGCACGCGAACGCTCAGCGGGGCAAAACTAAGTGTTCCTACCGTTTTACCAAGCTCGGATTGAATAGTGATATAATCAAACACATACCCGTCTTTCTCAGCTTCAACTTTTGGCTCGAGTGAACGGTCGGCAAAAATCACTCGCGCGTTGTGGAATGGATCTTCATACGGAGACAAAAGCTCTTTGAGCTCAGTATTTGCCGCATCGGTATTCACACCAAATTGAGCGTGCATGGTTACGGGTGAGACAAATCGAATCATGAGCGGATCGACTAGTTGGTGAAACCAATTGCCAGTACGCCCCACCATCACTGCATTATCGGCCGCTGCGCCACTCTCGAGCCAGACAACTTCAACGGGATTATCATCGTTACCCACAACGGTATTATAGGTAACCGCGTGCTCCACGCCATCTTTGTCAAAAGCTTTGAGCGCGATACCTTCTTTCGCGTAGCGGTTATTAGCAGTTTCAAGAGCATTTTTTACTTCATCGCGTGTTAAGCCGCCCACGCTGAGCTCGCCAATTGCCACGCCGGGGTACACTTTACCGACATACATTTTGCCGTACACATACGTCGTGCCGCCCGCAAATAGAGCGAGTACAAGCAGCACTCCCCCAACGACCAAGATGCCGCGAACAATTTTCTTTTCACGATTAAAATGGGCGAGTAAATTGACCAGCAGTTTTTTTTCTTCAGCAACCTTTTGTTCTTCCATATTCTATGACTAAAAAACCTCTCTTCAGAGAGGCTGGGGTATATGATTATTCCTCTACGACGAGTATGGGTATACTACCTTTTGGTTTGGCTTTTGGCAAGCGGACAAGCAATACACCGTTTCGATATTCAGAATGTACCAGGTCGGCTTGCACGTCTACTGGTAAAACGATCGTCCGAGAAAACGCACCCCAAAAACATTCTTCATAAAAAAACTGCACGGGCCCTGCTATGGGGAAGGTCCGTTTGCCCCGAATAGTGAGCACATCGTCGTGCAAATGCAGCTCGATGTCCTGCGGTTTTGAGCCTGCCATGGTGGCTACCACATACAACTCGGTATCGGTTTCAAAAACATCCACCGCCAGCTGCCCTTCGGGATCCTGAGTCTCCCACGACCGAGCGGGCGCTTTTTGCATTTCGGCCAGAGACAGTATGTAATCTTCGTCTACCGAAGCATTCCGGGAAGATAGAGAGATTAAAGGGTTGGTATCGAACATATATTATTATATAGGTAAGTAT
>CAYTPE010000027.1:3238-14626 GCA_964439885.1 uncultured Gammaproteobacteria bacterium | reverse complement strand
CCAGTGGGATGTCTTTGATGGTTAATTCGTTAAACCATTTGATGTACATATTCATGAGGCACGAGGCAGATACCATGATACACCTTTTTGTCTTGTGCTATCTGCTTCACGATTATAGTATATCACATCTCTCTGCTGTTCGAAATATGGGTGATATATAGTATATAGTATTTAGTATATAGTATGTATCACGTAACACATATCAACCGCCTGGCTGCCTGTCTGCACAGGTAGAAGCAGGCAGACCTATCTCATATCGCTTATCTTATCCCACATCCACCCCCACCGCTTCGCTCACATTTTTGAATCCATCTCGCTTAAGCAGACGCACAAGCCCAGCATTAATTTTTCTGATCGCCAGTGGCCCGCCATATACAAACCCAGTCACGAGCTGGAGCGCGCTGGCACCGGAGCGAATGCGTGCATACGCGTCTTCGGCAGTAAAAATACCACCCACGCCAATTATTTTTATTTTTCCTCCCGATAGTTTAAAAAGTTTTTGTGTTGTGGATCCGCTCAGGTCTTGCAGTCGTGCTCCAGAGATGCCGCCCGGGTGGTTCAATTTTTCAGGGCTACTCTTAAATTCTACACCTGAGCGATTTTTGATGAGATTGGTACAAATAATACCGGTCAATTTATTTTCGACGGCAGCGGTGGCAATGGTGCCTAGATCCTCATCGCTGTGGCCAGGGCCAATTTTGATAAACACATCTTTTGCTATGTGATGTGTGTCGAGTGTCTGCCTCACTTTGGCCATAAGTTCGAGAATGAATGACACTTGTGAAAAAATGTCTTTGGCCGCCACATTGGGGCAACTCACATTGAGTGTGATATAGTCGGCATACGCGTGTACAGCGAGCAGCGTTTTGATATAGTCGTCAGCCATCTCTTCGAGCGTCCGGTCATTGCTCGGCGCCACACTTACACCATATGGTATGGGGTGCGCGCCTGCTAATTTTCTTTTGAGTGCTTCGGTGGTTTTTATAGCACCAGCGTTGGCAAGGCCGTAGTACACAATCAATCCCTTGTCATCGGGCACTCGCCACAAACGCGGCCGTGGGTTGCCCGCTTGTTCGCTATACGTGATGGAGCCAAGCTCTGCCCAGCCAAACCCAAGCATCGGGTACGCGAACGGGGCGTCAATATATTTATCGAAACCAGCGGCTAACCCTACCGGGTTAGGCAAACACAGATTGCCGAGCGTAACCCGAAGAGACGGATCGTTCACGTTGCATAGTCGAGCGACCATCGTTTTAACAAGTGGCGCACGACTCCAAAATCCAAGCTGACGAATAATCACATGATGAATATCTTCTGGATCGGTATATTTAAATAAAATGGGTCGAAGAATGCTAGTATAAAGCATAAACTATATAATAAACAAAAAACTGTTATATCAAAAATAATCAGCTTTAACTTCTTCTACCCAGCTTTCTTGAACGAGCGGATACCCCATGAGCCCGGCATCCTCGTAGGTGACAGCTCGCACGTTGCTGCCCAACTGGTAACGTATAGCTTCTACTCTACCTCGATGATCTGACACATAAAAAAGATTTTCCGGAAGGTGCACTCTATCATTCGTTGTCACGCGAAAATCTCCCCCATCCTTCGAAAGAAAACTGCTGGCCATAAACACTGTAACAAGCTCAACCACATCCACCGTTTGGTCGAGACGAATGTAAGCACCCAATTCATGGTTGGTAACATAGACTCCCCTTCGCTCTTGAATCGCTTTATTTTTGAGTGCTTGCACTATATTGATAATACCGAAATAATTATCAAACCCCTGAATGACCCACGCCTTAGTATCGAGCACCACATGCATCGCTGGACTTTCGGCCGATGCGAGACGCCGACGCGCGTATACCTGACCGGGGACCGTTGATTTTGACCAGATAATATCGCTTGCTCGATGAATGTGGGGATTATACCTTTCCACATCCGCGCGCTCGATTTCTTCTGCCGCGCCTCGCTGCGCGTTACTGTCAAAAAATCTGTTAGCTGACTTTTGAATTCTGGCGCACTGATCAGGTGGCAAATAAAATATATCGCGCAAGGCAGCGTACTCTTTGACGCAGGCATCAAAATATTTTCCGTTGCGTTCTAACGAGCCCCGTAAAAACGCGCTGGCCGATCGCTCGATTGTATCCTTTGGTATGTGCGCATCGATAGGCATAAGTGAGCGAGCGTATTGTAGCCAAAATTGATCCGGCAAACCAAAGCGCTGGCTCAGAGCAGCGCGTTGAGCTGGGTCGTTGAGTGCGGGCAAAAGTTCGGCGATAAAGATTTGAAGATCGTGTGCTGTAACTGCAATTCGCTCTTGCTGTTTTTTATCCTTTGACTGCGTATCCACCTCTAGTTGACCAAATATTTCAAACGAAAAATCGTTTGTATTAGTCATTAATAGGTCCCTAAATAAATCGCTGTATTCATAGCCATCCATGCCGGATAAATAGTCACGCGTAAACGTAAGAGGATCGGTACTTAGCTGTAGTATGCCATGGTTTAAAAATCCATCAGGATAATCACTATATACATTGCGTTTTACATGAGATAGTAGTTCTATTCCACTTTCCGGATCGATACGCCCGCATTCTCTTAGATTAAGAGGGTTTGTTGATGGCAAAATTTTATAATTATTCCCAAAATAACCCATTTCATCAATCATTGCATCACTCGGTAAAACAACTTTACCACTTTCAGCCATAGCAGCGAGTAATGCCAGTTGCACCCGCTGCCACCGCAAAGCATGGTTGCGATAATTCGTAGTATGGGAGCTAGTAATTGTGCGTTCATCGATACCTTCCATATCTGCCCAATCCATTACCTCTCTTAGGTTCCATTCATGACCGTCTAAAAAATCAAACAAGTCTCTTTGGGCTGTCTTTTCTCCCAAAGAACTATCATAAATATGGCGAAATTCTCTTGATCGATCGCGAGTGTCCTGGCGTGTTGGAGGTTGAGAATTACTGGAAGGCGCCGGCTCAGCACCGCCTGTTTCCTCGGCGTCACCGACCTGGTAGTCTAACAAGCCTGATATAATTGTCCTGGGATCAGTGCTAGAATGAGAAGTGGCATATTTTATAAAAGCATCCCTAAATTCGCGCAGCAGAACTCGCTTTTCGGGTTCAATGGCGGCCTTGACATACTGCGTTTCTAGTTTGCGGACAGCCTTGTCGCGAATACGGACTGCTGCGAATTGTTCGGGTTCAGACACAAATGTAGTGGGGTCAATAAATAATATCCGACCATCGGTGGTCATAATAGCCAGTCGGGCATGACCAACGTCGCGCATAAAAGCTGCACCATCTGGAGCTGTTATCATTTCACTTGTCATAATTGTCGGCACACCTAGCTGTCGAAAGTACGCCGAGGCAGCCCATGCTAAAAGATCACAATGACCAAGTTTTAACTCATCTATAAGAAGCGGCAATTCATCTTTATGTGCTCCCAAAAAAGCACCGAGCGGATCGCTGCACACGTAATAATATGAATCAGCCATAAAAGCGGTGATCAAACCGATAATTTTTTGCCGATCGGCTAAGGCTGCCTGCACAATGTCTGCTGGTAATGGCATAACGCGCGACCAATACATCTGTTCATCTCGGCTGGGGATAAAAAGTTCACGTGGTGCTGTTAATTCACCGCTCGGTTGTATAAAAAAAGTACGCGGTGCCGCTGCGTCCAAATTGTAAGTCACGAGTGGCGTTTGTGGATCTGTACCCACCAACCATGCTTCACCATCCACCCCAGGAGAGCCAACAATTTTGTAACCGGGCGGCACAGGAATCCCTTTGGTGTGAAATGGTACTCGCACTGCGGTTGCGCGATCTCTTTTAGCTTGAGCGGAAGTAACTATCGGCACATGTGTTTGTTCCTTAACGTCACGCAACTTTAATTGCATACGCACCGATCCATCGGGTGTTGCCGAACGAATACCATACACAAAAGACTTGCCTTCAAGTGGCGGGGTGATCGCTCCAACTTCAGCTTTTGAATGAAGCGCCTTATGATCCATGGTCGTAATATCGGAGAAACTATTTGTCCCTTCTTGTCCTCGCGCTTCCAAAGACCACGAGGTGTCGGAGTCACGCAACACTCCGGACTCGTGCCAAACAAAAGGAGGCGGTGCTGTTTCGGAAGCACTACTGATTAAATTTCGTTCTTTGAGAACTGCCAAATCAAGTGGTACCAAATCGCGCCAATTTGATGGAATTTTTTGATTTCTTGCGAGCCAATCGACTGATGATACAATCTCTTTATAACTACGACCATTGTATGAACCGTCGGCAGCCTCACCTTTTTCATATGAAATAAGCCACCTACCTGCCCAATACCAATCGTCTTCACCCTTCAACACGTCGACATGCGGTTCGGCTGAAATACCTCCGTTTTGTTCAATCCCCATACAATATTAGACAATTAAAACAAGAAATTCCTTTTCTTCTATAATTTTTACTCCCAGCTTTTGTGCTTTCATAAGTTTGCTCCCCGCTTCCGAGCCCGCGATCACCGCCGTTGTTTTCTTGCTGATCGATTCACTCACATCAGCTCCCAGGGCTTTGAGCTTCGCCTTCGCCTCATCACGCCCCATGCTTTCGAGCGTACCTGTGAGTACAAATGTTTGTCCACTCAATCGGCCTTGTTTCTTGTTTCTTGTTTCTTGCTTTTTAACACTCACCCCATTTTTCAAAAGTTTATCCACCAACTCTTTATTTTTCTCGTTGGAAAAATACCCCACAATCTCCTTCGCCACTTTCTCCCCTACCCCGTTTATGGCGAGCAGCTCTTCCTCGCTGGCTTTCATAAGCTTATCAAACTTTTCAAAATGCTCCGCCAAATCTTCCGCTGTTTCTTCGCCCACATGCGTGATGCCTAATGCGTTGATAAATCGCGGAAAGGTCACTTCGCGCGCATGATGGATAGCATTGATTAAATTCTCCGCCGACTTTTCGGCAAACCGATCAAGATTTTCGAGATCGCCTTTTTCTAGTGTAAACAAATCCGCCGCGTCTTTTATCAAGCCTTCATTCACCAGCTGTTCCACGATTTTTTCGCCCAGATGGTCAATATCAAACGCGTTCTTGGAAACAAAGTGAATAATACGTCCGAGCTCCTGCGCGAAACAATGGGGATTTAAGCAATATAACGCAACCGTTTCACCATTGTCATTCTGAGGCGTTGCCGAAGAATCCCTTTTTGATCGAGAGGGATCCTTCGGTTCGCTCAGGATGACAGGTAAACCGCCGCGTCGACCGACCGGTCCCCCACACTGCGGACACTGTGCTGGCATATGTATTTTCTTCTCCTGCCCGGTTCGCAACTTATCGAGCACTCGAACTACTTTTGGGATAATATCTCCGGCTTTCTCAACGACCACACTATCACCTATCTTAATGCCGAGGCGATTAATTTCGTCCCAATTGTGAAGCGTAGCATGCGTCACGGTTGTCCCGGCTAATTTGACCGGTTCCATGAGCGCCACCGGCGTGAGTGCGCCGGTGCGGCCGATCTGCCAATAGACATCAATAACCTTCGTGGTCCCTTGCTCGGCCGGAAATTTGTAAGCGATTGCCCAACGCGGCGCTTTGCCGGTGAAGCCGAGCGCGTTCTGATATTTTTTCTGATTAACTTTAATCACGATGCCGTCGATCCAAAACTCCTGTGTGTTCTTTTCCTTTTCCCATTTTTTGTGAAACGCGAAAATCTCATCAAACGTTTTGCACACTCGCCAGTGATTGTCGGTAAGGAAACCGGCGTCACGCAGAAAGAGCAACTCTTCCTCTTGAGTAGGAATTTCAATTTCATCGTTCGCCCCCTGATTCCTGATTCCTGATTCCTGATTCTTTATAGCTAATCGCGACACATCGTACACCGTCAATTTCAACTTTCGCTCTGCCACAATTCTCGAATCGAGCTGCCGAATCGTTCCCGCTGCCGCGTTACGCGGATTCGCAAACAGTGGTTCACCTTTTTTCGCGCGCTCCGTATTTATTTTTTCAAGCATCGATGTGCTCAGCCATGCTTCACCTTCAACGATCAACTCGCTCGAATCACCATTCTTTATTCTTAATTTTTCATTCTTAATTTTTAAAGGTACGCTTTGAAACGTCTTCACATTCTGCGTCACATTCTCCCCCACCTTTCCGTCGCCTCGCGTCGCAGCCGTTTTAAGGTATCCGTTTTCGTAAGTCAAAACCATGTGCAAGCCGTCTATTTTGAGCTCACAGACATAGTCAAGGTCGGTGGGGCGCTTACCCAATTCTTTTTCCAAGAACTTTAAAATGCGCTCTTCCCATTCACGCATGTCATCGTCAGAGAAGGCGTCGTTGAAACTCCATTGCGGCACTTGGTGGATAACTTTCTCAAATTTATCGAGTGGCTTACCGGCGACGCGCTGCGTGGGGCTGTCGGGAGTGATAAGTTCCGGATGTTCACTCTCAATTTTTTTCAGCTCATCCATAAGCGGATCGTACATGGCATCGGTGACTTCCGGGTCATTTTGGACATGATAACGATAGCGCAAATCGTCAATTTGCGCCCGGAGTTTATCGACCCTAGCTTGTACCTGCGGAGAAATGGACATAGATCACTATATCACCTATCGCATATCATCAGTTGTCTACCACCGTATGAGATGTTGGTACCACTCAACCATAATCGGACCCCACAAAAGAGTGACGAACGTCCCGACAGCCAAAAACGTCCCAAACGGCACCTCCGCTTTCATGTTTTTCTTTTTGAATATGAGGAGTGGCACTGCTACTACGGTACCAAAAACATAGGCCAAAAACAAGGCCACAAGTATGTTCGGCCAACCGAGTAGTGCCCCCATCATAACACCGAGGCGCACATCACCACCACCGATCCATTTACCTTTGGAAATAATATATTGTAGTAAAAATAAACCACCACCTACTGCCATTGCAATCACACTATTGGCTATGAACTGTGAGCTATAAACCGACTGAAGATTAGAAGACTGTAAGATTAAAAAATTTGTAATCAGCGCAACAATCGTACCTCCATAAACTACTCCCGAACGGATTTCCATGTATTTAAAATCGTAGACGAAGACACTGATAAGAAGGATTGTAAAAAAGATATCGCGAAAATAGTGCCACGAATGTAACGAGACGAAATTGAGGTGATAATAGGTGACACCGACGAGCAGCAGTGGTGTGACAAGCTCAACCAAAAAATAATCGACAGGGATAACTCCGTTGCAGGTGCGGCATTTGCCTTGAAGGGCGATGAAACTTATAAGAGGGATATTTTCGTACCATGCGAGCTCACGTCCACAGTGCACGCATTTGCTGCGCCCGCCAAACGTCCACTCGTGATGTCGTACCCGCCACATCCACGAATTCAAATAACTCCCCACCAGCAATCCAAGCACGATAATAATCAAATAGGCTAAAGCACTTTCCACACTGTCATGCTTAACTATGAACTTTGAACTATTGGCTTTATACGTCTCTACTGCTCGCTTATTCCCGATGGCGTGAGCTTTATTCCAGCCGAAAGACCGTTTACGTTTCCTTCAAGCGTGGCATCGAGAGTAAATGTATTGTTGCCTGCGGTGTACACATAAGTTCCTGTTCCCGGATCACTCGGTACATGGCCGATATATGGTGTGGCACAACCGGTGGCTGCCCAGCCGGAAGCGTTAAGACATGCGTAATTGCCACTACCCAGGGTGACCCCATTGCCAACCGGGTAACTCCCCTGATCGTTATAATAGAGCTCGAGCGCTGTGGCAAACTGCTTTAAATCAGACAGCCGACGTGCGTCGCGAGCTTTGGCCCGTGCTGAGCCGAGCGCGACGACGGCTAAGGTAGATAAAATACCAATGATCGCGATAACGACCAAAAGTTCGATCAACGTAAAACCTTTTTTATTCATAAAAAACTCCTTAAAATAATACATGGATAGTATAGCACATTTTAAATAAAAAATCCCCTGACCAAAGCCAAGGGATTTTTGTGCGTTTATCAGGTTCCGATACCTGCTGGGGTGAGCTTGATTGCTCCAGGGCCAAAACCACTCATCGTACCTTCAAGTGAAGCATCGATGGTATAGGTGTTGTTACCTGCGGTATAGACATACGTACTACCCTGTGGGTCGGCTGGAACTTGTGCCATGTATGGAGTGGCGCAGCCTGTTGCTGCCCAACCACTGTCATTGAGACAAGCGTAGTTGGCGGTACCCAAGGTGACGCCATTGCCAACCGGGTATGCGTTCTTGTCGTTGTAGTAGAGCTCAAGAGCGGTCTGCAATTGTTTAAGATCCGACAAGCGTTTTGAGTCACGAGCTTTAACACGCGCAGAACCTAAAGCCACTACTGCCAAGGTTGACAACAAACCAATGATCGCGATAACGACCAAAAGTTCGATCAACGTAAAACCTTTCTTATTCATAGTGTCACCTCCTCTCGAGTGTGCATAGGATTGCTAGGAAATTTTGAGCACCTTTTTCACTTTATCCACAATCTCCGACGGCTTGAAGTGTGCTTTGATTAAATAATCCACTGCTCCCGCTTGCAGCCCCTTTTCCACATCATCTTTCTGGCCAAGATTGGTGAGCAGAATTACCGGGATATCTTTGGTGGTAGCGTCTTCTTTCAATTTTTCCAGTACGGCAAAACCATCGAGCTTGGGGAGAAGTACATCGAGTAACACAATATCAGGTTTTTTCTTTTTTGCTTCATTGACGGCTTTTTCTCCGTTATCGGCAGTTGTCACTTTATAGCCCTCCATCTCAAATTTTTTCTGGTAGATGCCGGAGAGAAACACATCGTCTTCTACCAAGAGTACATGCACTTTATTTTTTTCCATAGCCTTATTGAAACGAAGAATGAGAGATGAACACAAAGACTTTTTTACGACACATCGTCTGCGGTGTTTTCATTATAGCACATTTCTGAGCGCAAGGCCAATAGCTACTGCCATCCTGGGCGCAATTGCCCGCAACACATTTTTTAAACCATCTTGGTAGAGCACTCTGCCCCACGGATCGCCGATATACGTTTTGATCTTAAATGTTTCGGTGATATGGTCGGCCAAAAACGGAAAGAAAGCGCCACCGCCGGTGAGGACAATCTTTTCGGGATACTTGCTGATGTTCATACCTTGACGCATGTACAGTTCAAGGCAATAGTCTATTTCTTTGGTAATAGGGTCTACCACCGGCATCAGCATGCGCAATAATTTTTTGGCTCCGAGCGTTGGGTTCTCACCGTTGTCCAGTAAATACGCAAACAAATCACGTTTGATTTGCTCGGTGAGCGCCACGTCAATGCCGAGCGCGTCTTTGAGAAGCGTGGTGACGCGACTACCACCTAGCTCAATACTGTGCTGTATTACCGGATAGGTCGCGTCCACCATAAAAAAATTGGTACGCTCTTCGCCAATATCCACCACAAGCGTGGTAGAGCTGTCTCGGCCAACGAGCGCTCTTGAGAGTGCCACGGATTCAGGCTCGAGAGCATCGAGCGTGATGCCGGCCGCTTTGCAGATGGCGGTGTAGATTGATACGGTGGAGCGAGGCACGGCATTTACCATAATACGCTGCACCTGTTGTGCCTCGTCTTTGGCAATGACCTGAAAATCAAGCTGAGCTTCTTCTATCGGATACGGTAATAATTTTTTAATCTCGGCTTCGAGCATTCGATTCAGTTCTTCCTTTTTGGCGATTGGCACGGTTACGAGCGCGTGGAACACTCTAGCTGCCGGAATACTCACCACTGCGGTGTTCGATCGTACGCGTGCTTGGTTGCAAACACCGCGTACCAAACCAGCCAGTTCGTCTATCAGCTTATTCGCATCGGATGCTGGGGAGGTACTCTGCTCAACCGCAGTTTTCATGGCTGTAGGCGCGGTAATGGGGGCAGTACGGCGAGCGAGTGCGGCAAAAAGTTCGGGTCGATCAAGCGTGAGTCCGTACGTAAACAGGACCGGACGGCCCTTTTCTTTTCTGAGCTCGACTACTTTAACGCCAGCCGCGCCAATATCAATTCCCAGAAACGAATTTTGTTTTCTAAATAACGTACCGAATGCCATACGGAAATATAACGCTCTGTTATTCGACAATAGCGAACAATAAAATTTTTTGCGTTTAGAGAATATATATAGTATAACAAAAAACAGCCTCGCACGATAGAGCTGTTGATAAGTATGCATTTATAAATGACACGGCGCCCGAACGAACTTCGCTCGAGCGCCTTGGGACGGAAGATGAAGAGAGAAGCGATTTTACTCGTCCGCAGGCAGCTGCGGACCGAAGCGCACCTCGCCGCTCATCACGGCGGTGCGGATCGCGATCTGGGCCTTGAGGCCCAGAAGGCGCACCCGGAGGTACGCCAGCTCGCTCGACACTTTCACCGACTCATCGTCGGTTTGGCACTCGAGCCACTTCATTCGGGCGTCGATCTCGGCGATGAGCGCTGAGACCACGCCCAGATCGGGCTTTTCGCTGTGGAGCGCGGCCGTTGCCGCGCTCAAAATGTCTCCCATCAGTTCCTCCGCGCATAGGGGTTAGACTTCCAACTTTCCTTTAAAACTAGCCATTTTTAGCTCTCAAAAAGAGTTGGAAGTCATAAACACACGCCGATAACCCTAGCACAAAACGCCACTTTTGTCAAAGTATCACCGATGAGCTATACTAATCTAAATAGTCCATAGCCAATAGTACACAGTTCACACAAACTATTGGCCATGAACTATTGGCTACGAACTATCAACTATGAACCTCCAGCTCTACAACACCCTCACACGCCAACTCGAAGAATTGAACCCGATCAAAAAAAATACCGTCGGCCTATACACCTGCGGCCCTACGGTATACAACTACGCCCACATTGGTAACTTGCGCACCTATGTATTTGAAGATGTTTTGAAACGCACACTCAAATATAATGGCTATAAAGTCAAACACGTCATGAACATAACCGATGTTGGCCACCTCACGAGCGATGCTGATGAAGGTGAAGATAAAATGGAAAAAGGTTCCAAGCGCGAAGGTAAAACAGCGTGGGAAATCGCGGCGTTCTATGAAGAAGCCTTTCTGCGCGACCTTGCCGACCTCAACATTGAAAAACCCAGTAAGATGCCGCGCGCTACCGAGCATATTAAGCAACAAATCAACTTGATCAAAAAATTGGAGAAAAAAGGTTTTACGTATCGAACGGGCGACGGCATCTATTTTGATACTTCGAAGCTCCCCGACTATGGCAAGCTCGCCAACCTGCGCAACCAGGATCTGAAAGCCGGCGCCCGCGTGGACATTGGTGACAAAAAAAATCCGAGCGACTTCGCGCTCTGGAAATTTTCTCCACCGCTTGAGCAGCGTCAGATGGAATGGAAGTCTCCCTGGGGAGTCGGGTTCCCC
>CAYTPE010000027.1:0-3228 GCA_964439885.1 uncultured Gammaproteobacteria bacterium | reverse complement strand
GGCATATCGAATGCTCGGCCATGGCCGCCGCATACCTCGGCGTACCGTTTGATATTCACTGTGGCGGTATAGACCATATTCCGGTGCACCACACCAACGAAATTGCCCAGACCGAAGCTGCGACTGGAAAGATGCTGGCCAACTATTGGATGCATGGTGAATTTCTCATGATGGGGAGCGACAAAATGGCGAAGAGTGGTGATAATTTTGTGACGTTGCAAACCTTGAAAGACCGCGGCATCTCTCCCCTCGCCTATCGCTTCTTTTTACTGCAAACACAATACCGCAAACAACTCACGTTTAGCTGGGAGGCGCTCAAAGCGGCACAAAACGGATTGGAACATTTATACAACTCGGCTCGTTCACTCCCTCCCCTTACGAAGGGGATGGTAAGTGGGGTTTCACCACTCACTGATAAATTTAATCACACAATCACAAACGACCTTGATACCCCCGCCGCGCTCGCTGTGGTGTGGGAATCAATCAAAAATAAAAATATCACACTCGCAGAACTGTTCGACATCGATCAAATTCTCGGCCTCCAAATCAAAGAACATCTCGCAGCAAAAGAAGAGACGATTCCGGAAGATGCACAAAAAATCATCGAAGCCCGTAACACCGCCCGCGCCGCCAAAGACTGGGCACAGAGTGATGAGCTGCGTAAACAACTGGAAAATATGGGATACGAAGTAAAAGATACGCCCGAAGGAACGAAAGTAAATAAAAAATAAAAAAACAGTATGTCTTTCTCCGAAAAAATCATCAACTTCCTAGGCGTAAACACTGAGTACCGACGCATCGCCGAAAAAGGGCGTCTGGCAGAGCGAATCGCAAAAATTACCGAAGATTTTGCTCAAACACTTCGAGACAATGCGTCTTTTCACGATCTGTGCGCACAAGAAGATATACCCGTAGAAAAAATGATCCCAAAATTTCTAACACACGGCAAGCAGCCAAACGGTATACGGTACATCACACTCGGACGCAATCACTATATGCGCCCTGCTTTTGAAATACTCATTTCTCCCAATGGCGAAGAGGTTGTTATGTCTACTCCGTTTGAACCTAGCAAGAGCATACCGCTCGTGGACGAACGCCGTCTCGAATCAGGCGCGAGCGAAATTATGCGGGTCATAGCTGCGTACGACTTTAACAAAAACAAAGCCTCACGCACAATTGAAGAGGCTGCTTAACAAAAATCCGCCACACGGCGGTTTTTTGTTTTTCATTTTACTCTTTATTCTTTATCACCTACTCTTTCCTACAACCACCGCTTTTTCTTGAAGACCGCCACCATAGCAATGGCACCTGCTAAAATAACGACCGAGAGCACCCAGAAACCGTACGGGAGCTCGAGAAATGGTGTGCCCGGAGCGTGGATGGCAAAAATTGTGGCGATGAGTGTGAGAGGGAAAGTGATGACCGAAATGATGGTGAGTGTCTTCATGACTTCATTGGTGTGCAAACTCAAAATGGATTCGTTGGTTTCGTGTAAGGCATTGATGCTTTCTTTTTGGCTTTCCAGCATGTGCCAAATTTCACCAATCGATTCACGCAGGCTATTGATATAGTTTTGATATGACACCAAATCCATGTCGCGGTCGGCGTACATCACTAATCTCTCGAGCACTGTCTTATGGCTCTGCATGGCACGGCGGAAAGTAACGATATTGGTCTTAAGGCGCAAAATCTCGGCGGCCACTTGTTTGCCTGGCGTATTGGTGAAGAGCTTGCGCTCCACCGCGCCAATGTCTTCGTTAATATGGAGCAGAATAGGAAATACGGACTCAAAGAGCCGTGAGAGTAGTTCGAACAGTGTGTGCACCATCGTGCCATTAAAATACAGCTTTCGCTTGGCGTCGTTTTTGGCACATTCGGCAAAAAAATTTTCCAGGGCTACCAGCTTATTATCATGTACGGTAACCATGATATTGGCTGTGAGGAAAAAATCTACTTCCGTGAAGCCAAGGCGGCGCGATTCGCGGTCGAACACCGGAAAATGGAGCACCAGAAAATAATACGAGTCGCGTTTGGTAATTTTGGCGCGCTGAAAGGGGGGCAAACACTCCTGAATGTCCTGCTTGGAAAAATCAAATCGCTTTTGAATGGTTTGCAGCTCCTTTTCGGTTTGCTTGGTCACATTCACCCACTGCAAACCCTGCTCTTGAATGTCGTAAATGTTTTTCATGTCTATAGTATAGCACAAACGCGCACTCGAAGCCATCATTCTCCACTCACTCTAGAATTATCCCCTTTTTATTGTTAGCTTAGGGCATTATATGCTATACTAGTCACATCTTAACCCACCCACACCCTATGGTGGATAGCACCGAAAAGAAAGTTCACCTCGCATCCGAGTATGGCGCGCCCGAACAAACTGCAGCGCAGCCCTCCTTGGAAAACGAACGAATCGAACGCGCTCCTGAGACGCAATCAGAAAATCAATCACGACAGACAAAAGAAGCTGGCTCTACCATCAGCGACATGTTGTCGTTCCGACGCAAACCCAAACAAGTGGTCATACCACAGGTGCGTGACGAGGTAACGGTCAAAATTGAAAAAATTCTCGAGGATGGCGTGGGCGACGCTTACGCCAAACTTTCTCCTATTCAAAAACAAGAATTTAAAATAAAGGGCGAAGAAGTAGCCCTGGCTATCCGTGAAATGGTCAAAACCACGCATTTTAAGGTAAAGAAAATTTTCCGCCTTATTTTGGAATGGCTCAAAATGCTGCCCGGCGTCAACCGTTTCTTTTTGGAGCAAGAAGCCAAAATTAAAACGGATAAAATTATCGCGCTCGCCAAGGAACATAGATAATACCGCAATATCTTAATATAATAATGTCTACCTAAAACGATATTTCATATTAAGATATTAAGATATTACCTGGTTTGATGACTTTATTTGGCGTCACAATCAATTTTTCCACCGAAACGATCTCCACCTTCTTCCAAGATCCGGTGTATTTGGCGTTGACCTTTGCCGGTATCTGCATCGTTGCAGTGGTAGCCACATTATTTATTCTGCGCGCCATTTTTCACGCCCAGAGCAAAACCAGCAAGGCATTCCACAAAACGATTCTTCTTATCAAAGTACCGAAAGAGAAAAAGTCCGACAATCAGCAAAGCGTTAAAGAAGACACCCTTAACGACGTGCGCGAACAAATCGCCGTGGCTGACACACTATTTTCATCTATTGCCGGGCTCCATGGCGAACATGGCATACTAG
>CAYTPE010000026.1:0-14820 GCA_964439885.1 uncultured Gammaproteobacteria bacterium | reverse complement strand
GTGATGAACCTGCCAAAAAGCGTGCAAAATGGCCTCATCGCGCGTATAAAAATCTTGTCCAACCTCAAACTTGACGAACATATGATTCCCCAGGATGGACGTTTCAAAATTCAGGTTCAAGATGAAAAGGTGGCCTTTCGTGTTTCTCTTCTGCCCGTATACGATGGCGAAAAAGTGGTTATGCGCATTTTGCACGAAGGCGCGAAGCCACTCACGCTCGATCAACTCGGTTTTCTTGATCACCCACGAGCGCTTATGGACGCCGCTATTGCCAAGCCGCACGGTATGATTCTCGTTACTGGCCCGACAGGTTCTGGTAAAACGACTACATTGTATTCGGTGCTTGGTATTTTAAACCAACCCGGTGTCAACATCTCCACCATTGAGGATCCGATCGAATATCGTGTGAGCGGCGTGAATCAAAGTCAAGTTAACCCAAAGGTTGGCTTTACGTTCGCGGCTGGTTTGCGCGCTCTGCTTCGCCAGGATCCGAACGTTATTATGGTGGGTGAAATTCGCGACCAAGAAACCGCCGAAATCGCCATCAACTCGGCTATGACGGGTCATTTGGTACTCTCGACACTTCATACGAATGATGCGGCCACCACACTGCCGCGCCTGACTGATATGGGTGTACCGCCTTTTCTGGTGGCCTACACCGCTAATATTATCATTGCCCAACGTTTGGTACGTAAGCTCTGCACCTTTTGTAAAAAAGAATACAAACTCGACAAAGCAGCCACCGACGAACTTGGTCGAGCCTTCGACATCAAACGATTGTTGCCGTTATTCAAAGAGAACAGTGCTCTGAAAGAGCACGAAAAAGATATTGGGCAGCTCACTTTCTACCAATCAGCTGGTTGCCATCGATGTGGTAATACAGGGTACAAGGGACGCATGGGTATTTACGAAGTGCTCGAGGTTTCACCTACTATCATCAAAATGATTAACGAACGAAAAAGCGCCAGTGAAATCAAGGAAATGGCGCGCACCGAGGGCATGCTTACCATGCTTGAAGACGGTATTGTTAAATCAAAACTTGGCATCACGAGTATCAACGAAGTTTTGCGTGTAACCAAAGAATAGCCTATGGCCGCCCCAAAACCCGGTTCGTTCATGGAAAAACTCAACACATTTGTTACTAAATATCTCACTGGCGTGCCGGCGGTGCAGAAAATGCTTTTTATTCACAACCTGCACATCATGGTCAAAGCAGGGCTTTCCATCGTTGATGCTTTGCGTATTTTGGCCGAACAGGTGAGCAACAAAAAATTAAAAATGGTGATAGCCGAAATTAAAGTGCAGGTAGAAAAAGGTCAGCAGCTTTCCGAAGTGCTTGCTAACTACCCCCGTATTTTCCCGCACCTGTATGTGAGCATGATTGCGGCTGGTGAAACTGCGGGAAAAATGGAAGACGCACTCTTGCAAGTAAACAAACAAATGAAAGATAGCCAAGAGCTCACCTCACGTGTTCGTGGAGCGCTCATCTATCCGTGCGTTATTTTATTTGCAATGGGCGCGATTGGCGTTGAGATGGTGGTATTCGTCCTGCCAAAAATTTTGGTTATGTTCAACGACTTTCATGCGGCGCTTCCCTTGCCAACACGCATACTTATCGGCGTCGTAAATGGAGTACAACATTACGGCATTTTTATTTTGATTGCTCTCGTGCTCCTGGTGACTGGCGCTGTTTGGCTCGAACGTAAACCAAAAATAAAAAGACTCGTGCATGAAATGAATTTACATTTGCCTATTGCCGGCCCCATTATCAAAAAAATTAACGTGGCCCGTTTTACCATGACACTCTCATCATTGCTGCAGAGTACTATACCGATTATTGATGCGGTGCGCATTACGTCGGATGTGGTGAGCAACGTGCGGTATCGCGAAGCACTTGAAACTGTTTCCGAAAATCTTAAACGCGGTCAAACACTGTCGGAAATTTTAAGTACTTTTCCGAAATATTTTCCACCCATGGTGACTCAAATGATCATGGTTGGTGAACAGTCGGGGCAGGTAGACCAGATGCTCTCTGAGCTTGCCGAATATTTTGCTAATGAGGTTGACTCAACCATGAAAAACTTTTCCACCATTATCGAGCCTGTCATTATTTTATTGCTTGGTTTGTGCGTAGCGGGAATCGCGGTTTCCGTTATCATGCCTATATATTCGTTGGCAGAAAGCTTTTAATATATGTTTCTTTCAAACCCATTTCCAGGCGCGTTTGGCCTTGATATTGGGGATTTATCACTGAAATTGGTGCGGCTCTCCCACCACCACGCTCTGCGCGGTTCGATTTCGTATTCAGTGGAGATGGTCCGCAGTGTTTCGTTGCCACCTGGACTTATTCTCAACGGAGAAATTCAGCAGCCCGAGGCAGTTCGAAAAAAAATCCTTTTGCTCATCGGGAAAGAAGGATCACAAAAACCTTTAGGCACGCCGTGGGTGGTGGCGAACCTACCTGAACCAAAAACATTCTTAAAGTTAATTACCGTTGACACGCCGGCAAGTGATTTATTGTACGACGATGTGGCCTATCACGCGCGAAAGCACGTGCCCTTCGAAATAGAAGATACCTATCTTGATTGGCAGGTTATTTCATCGAATGACCAAAACAAGCCAGGCGGGACACAGCTGCTCATCGGTGCCGTGCCTAAAGTAATTGCGGATTCCTATACCTACTTGCTCGAAGCGGCTGGACTTAACCCAATTGCTCTTGAGATTGAGTCCGTCGCCATTGCTCGAACTATGATGACGGCAGGCAAAGATTATACCGGGATGGCTCGTGCCATTTTGGATCTTGGCGCAACTCGCTCTAGTCTGCTTATTTTCGATCACGATAGCATTCAATTCAGTACTTCATTGAATTTTTCCGGCGAACTCGTCACCACCGCTATTGTACAAGCATTGAAAGTTGATTATGCGGCAGCTGAAAAATTAAAATTTGAAAATGGTATGGCCTACGACGAAAAGAATCCCAAGTATCTCACGGCTGTGTCCGCGCTAGTCGATGCTTTGGTAACCGATATAAAGCACGCGCTTAATTTTTACCGCGAACACTTCAACGACCCCAACCCCGTAACGCATATTACGTTGTGCGGCGGCAGTTCGCTGCTTAAAAATATGCCGACTGTACTAACACAAAAGCTAAAAATAGAGACCAACCCGGGCAATGTATGGAAAAATATTTTAAACCGTCCGCCTACCGAAGCCGAAAAAGTGAGTGGTATAAATTTCGCTGCCGCTCTCGGGCTTGCCCTGCGCGCCGCTAGCAACCCTTTGCACGAAACCGATTAATATGCTTCAACTTCGTTTAAGTTTACTCTCACCTTCTAAAAAACAGCTGCTTCACAAGCTTGTCCGATTTCTTTTTACCAAAGAGCTGCTCGAAATAGTTATTTTCACCTGTTCACTTTTGGCAATTACCCACCTTGTCGGATGGTTGATACTCACACAAACGGTCGTGGATTTGGCACAGAGCAGCCTTATAGTGAATCGGGCGGTACCGGCGTACGCACAAAATATAAATCATACTAACAAAATTATCAAAGACGTCTTTGCTGCCGGCCAAGATTTTGATCTGCTCTCCGCGCGCATTATCACGCTTGCCAATGCTCAACCCAACGATATTCGACTCACCTCACTCGAAATCGATCGCGATCGCTCTATGGTACTTATCGACGGTGTTGCCGCCACACGCGATAGTTTACTTGCCTATGAAAAGATATTGAGCAGTATCCCGTGGCTCACTGATGTCTCGGCTCCAGCATCGCAACTGTTCGAAAAAGAAAATGTTGGATTCGAATTGCAAATGAAACTCAAAGTCGTTCCCAAGCTTCGTCCGCTACCCCAAAGTACTCCAACGGTTCATGCCGACACCTCAATTTAAAACTATTATGAGACTTTCGCTCGAAAAAAGAATTCTTCTCACCATCGTCATATGCAGCCTCATCGCTGCGGGTATAATTGCTATCATCATTATCCCCAGCATGAAACGCATTCAAGAGCTTAACGCCGAAACCAACCAACTACGCGACTATTTGGAGCGCAAGCATGAACGGGCCGTTGATCTCACTATCGCGCTTAAGACGCTCGCCAAAATCGGCCCCGAAGTCGACTCTTTTGGCACATATTTATTTTTTTCTGGTGACGAGCTTAAGCTTATCACAACGCTTGAGGGAATTGCTGCTAAAAATAATGTGGTGCAAAAAATTAACACCTCAAATTTGGGCAAAACCAACAACGATATTCTTACACTAAGTGTTACGGTGTCGGGTTCGTATGCTTCGGTGATACAGTATATACAAGACTTGGAAACAATCAAATACTTTGTTACAATCCGTCATATCCAGCTGGTTGCGGCCACTGACCCACTTACCAAAAAAGAGGTTACTTCAGCCAATCTCGATCTTAGCTTGTATGCGTCCCATTAAATTATCATTTTCTAAACCTGGCCCGTACTTAGCGTGGCGTATCGCCAGCATAGTGGTGATTGGCGCCATGGCAGGCAGTGTGCTTCTGAGTAGCTATTACATATACCAAAATATCTACCGAACATTGGTGGATGCTACTACGATCGTACAACTGAATGCCAGTATGGGTTTCGAAAATATCGATTTGGAAATGTTTAACAAAGATAAATCTTTGATTGCTCTTAAAAAAACACCTGGTACGCTCACTGCCCATGCCCGCAATATCTTCGCTTTTGTTTCTTCCACACCGTTACATGACACCACGCCATCCACCACAGCCACTTCCTCCCTCGTCCACGCCACCTCTACCAGACACTAAGTGGTGGTTTGTTCTCGGTCGCGAACCGCTTCTGTCGAGTGCGGAAATTTTTGCTGTGTTGGGGATTCAAACAGATTATTCGATGGATTTGAACGGATTGCAGATACCCATTTTACGGGTAGACTATTCCGACATTGACGCCCCCTTTCTCATACAACGCCTTGGTGGGACGATTAAAATTGGGAAAGAAATCGCCGCCAACCTCACCCCAGAAGAATTGATTGGTGCCATGACTCAAGAAGCCGATAATGTTGAAGGAAAAATTAACTTTGGAATGAGCGTATACGACAGTAATAACCGAGAGCCAAGAAACACAAAACATAACGAAATTGAAGGGTGGGCAAAACAAATAAAAAATAATTTAAAAGAAAAAGGGCGCTCGGTACGCTATATTTCTAGTAGTGACGGGATTTTAAACTCAGCCACGGTCTTTCATAATCATCTTGATTCAAAGGGGCGCGAATTTCTCGTTACGCCGCACGCCGTCGGGGCAGGGTCTCCCCGCCCAGAGCGTTGGTTGCTGGCAGCAACAAAAGCTGTGCAGCCCATTGAAGAGCTGAGCAAGCGCGATTTTGGTCGACCTGGGCGCGATGACGTCTCTGGCATGCTGCCTCCGAAGCTCGCCATGATGATGATCAATTTGGCGGTTGGAAATTGGAAATTGGAAATTGGAAATTTTACACTGATGGATCCGTTCTGTGGATCAGGAACTATTTTAACCGAAGCAGTCCGTTTGGGTTACAAAAATATTATTGGAACGGATGTTTCTGAAAAAGCTATTACTGACACAAAACGAAACGTTGACTGGACAATCAATTCAATCGATCTAAAATCTAAAATCGAAAATCTAAAATTAAACGTATTTCAGGCCGACGTCTTTTCTCTCGCCTCAAAACTTTCCCCACACACTATCAACGCCATCGTCACCGAACCCTACATGGGTCCACCTCTGCGAGGAAAAGAGTCGCCCGAGCAAATAAAGAAAACCTGTGCCGAACTTGCCGACCTTTATACCAAAGCGTTTGAACAGTTCGCAAAAATTTTGAAACCAGACGGCTCCGTTGTTTTCATCATTCCGCGTTACGAGTTACGCGATATGCGTTACACGATATCTGATCGCATCATTCCAAGGCTTAAAGAGTTCGGATTTACCAAAGAACGTTTACTCCCTGAATCTGCTACACCCACAAGCTACATCCTCTACCAACGGCCCGGGCAGTATGTGGGAAGAGAAATATGGAAATTTGGCTACAAAAAAACTGGCTCATAGGGCCATTTTTTTAATGAAACCAAAGTGTATCCACCGCCCGTCCCACAAGCGAACCAATTAACCCCGCAGCCGAAGCCAACAAAAGCATTTCAAGCCCAGCCTTCCACCACGCACGGCGCGAATACTTAGTGGTGGCTGCTCCTAAAATAAACAGGGCGATAAGCGTAAAACCAACTGACACCGGCGTAGCAACTGCAATTGTTTTGAGTAGGAAATACGGCACCAACGCCACACTGCCCCCAATAATATATGAAACACCCATAGCGATACCATTGTGTACCGGTCTGCTGGTGTCATCTGGGATAATACGCAATTCCCGATATGCCATCTCTTGCAAAAAAAGTTCATGGTTTTGTGAGGCTGCTTCCGCCATCTGTGGCGCCAACGCTTTCGGCCACCCGTCTTTAACATACATATCTTCCAGCTCCTTCTTCTCTTCATGCGGAAAATTTTTGAGCTCTTCGCGCTCTTCGTGCATTTTTCGCTCGTCAATTTCTTTTTCTGATTTATTGGAAAGATACGAACCGACTGCCATCGAAATTGATTCCACCGCTATGATAACAAAACCGGCGAGTACAACGGTGAAATGGTTTTGTGTTCCTGCCGCGATACCGGTAATAGCGCCCATGGTAGATACCATGCCGTCTTCCATACCAAAAATCACCTCGCGGATAATGCTGGTCCGCGGAGTGTTAGATTGGTGGTGGATGTACGAAGGGTTGTGGTGAAAAGCCATACAAAGATTTTCAATTCTTAATTTTCAATTTCTAAACAATGATTAATTTCTCAGTTTTCAATTGAAACATTGGTGAATTGAAAATTGTTTGAAAATTAAAAATTGCAAATTGAAAATTTCTTTACGCATTTATATGAAAGTACACAACATCCCCATCTTTAATAATATATTCCTTCCCTTCCAGCCTCATTTTTCCGCTTTCTTTAAGATGAGACCAGCCGCCGAGCGCGACGAAGTCTTTCCAATCAATCACGTCAGCCTTTACAAAACCTTTAATAAAATCAGTATGTATAACGCCTGCGGCCTCAGGTGCTTTCGTTCCTGCTTTTACTGTCCAGGCGCGTGTTTCTGGTTCTCCAGAGGTAAGAAACGTTACCAAGTTTAATAGTTTATAACCCGCTGCAATCAGCTTATCCAACCCCGTCTCTTCCATTCCTAGTTCGTGCAAATACTGTTTCGCTTCTTCCGTACTCAGATCTGCCAATTCTGCCTCTAACTTTGCGCTCACGTATATATGCGGGTCGCTGTCACTCACCCTTAATTCCTGATTCTTGCTTCCTAATTCCTCGTCACAATTCACCACATACAACATCGGTTTCATCGTGAGCAAGTGCGCCTCTCTCACGTGCACCATTTCATCCGCGGTAAACGTAAGTTGCCTCGCCGGTTTTCCTTCTTGCAAATGGTTAAATATTTTTTGGAACAACTCCACCTGCGGTCCAAACTCTTTGGCGCCCGCGCCTTTGGCCGCTGTCGTGGCCGCTTTTAGTTTTTTTTCTACTGTTTGCAAATCGGCGAGCGCAAGCTCCATATTTATAATATCAGCGTCTTCCTGTGGGTTTACCCGATTGTGCACGTGGATCACGTTGTCATCAGTAAAAGCGCGCACCACCTGGGCAATAGCGTCTACTTCACGTATATGGGAGAGAAATTTATTACCAAGACCTTCGCCCGTTGACGCACCCTTCACAATACCGGCAATATCAATAAATTCAATCGTGGTGGGAATTATTTTTTTTGACTTTGAAACATCCGAGAGCTTCTGCAGTCTTTCGTCCGGTACTTCTACTATGCCCACATTGGGATCAATAGTCGCAAATGGATAATTCGCAGCCAAGGCCTGCTTGCTGCGCGTGAGGGCGTTAAAAAGAGTTGATTTGCCTACATTAGGGAGACCAACAATACCGACAGAGAAGGACATACTGATTAGTTACATTGATTAATTTGTCATCTCGACGCCACAGGAGAGATCTTCACTGCCAATCGCCTAGATTCCTCGTCGTCCCGATGCGAATCGGGGCTCGCTCGGAATGACAAAATTGAATAATGCGTCAACTATACTCTAATCAGCTAAAAAAATCAAGTTTTGGCTAATTTTAGCAAAAAATAGGCCTTGACTTTTTGGCTAAAATATGCTATAATATCTTTTGTTAGACTAACAAACCCGACATCTGCCCCTGGCAGATTGGGTACCAAGTACTTGGCATGTTCTTTTCTCGGTTGCAAGGTGTTTTCCTTTAGGAAGGGAACATCTTGTCGAAGATCCCGATGCATCATAGAAAACATCGGGGCAGGCTCGACTTATAACGGACAAATAAGTTGAGTGTCGTTTATTCTTAAACGTGCGCTCTATGCATGCCAAAATCAATGCCTTTCTCAAAGACATAGAGTACCAGCTCAATGTGACTGTCTTTGCGATTACAGTAGGCTGGCTAGCTGGTCTCATCCTACCAACCCTCTACCTCTCATAAGAAAGACTGAGGACTCTACAATTTAATGAATTATAAAATCACCCACCCGGGTGATTTTTTGTGAACCATTCATTTGACTTTTTGAAGCAGTGGATTGAGGAATTGATGCGGTGGTATCAGGAAATTCAGCCTGTTTTAGAGCTTGCGGGACATTAAGAGAAAATACTACTGTATTGTACAACTTGCATCAGACTGATTTTGAATCTTTGCTATAGAAGCTGTATAAGGGGCATTTTCTATAAAACCAGCATTTTCCATGGATTCACTATATATTTTCTCAAAAACTTCAACCATCGTATCAAGACTTTCCTTGGTTTCGCTTTCAGTTGGTTCGATAAGCATGGCTGAAGTTAGATCAGATGGAAAATAAACACATCCAGCGCCAATCATAGTTGGCGGATGGATACCGTAATCAATTAGACGTTTAGCAAAATTGAGTGTGGATGTTGGCAGTTTTTCACCACTCAAAAGACACTCGTGCATACACAGCTTATCAAATACTGGTGGAAAAATTTCTCGTAAACGATGTTGAAGGTAATTGGCATTTAGTACTGCGTTTTCTGAGGCTTCTTTTAATCCCTGTGCTCCCATAGTACGAATATAGGCATATGCCTTTATAAGTACCCCAATATGCCCATAAAAACTTTTAATACGACCGATAGAGTCTGCACGATTTTTGAGTGGCATGTAACCACCATTTTTTTCAACTATAACAGGAATTGGTAAAAAAGGTTCAAGGATCTTTTTTACAGCAACTGGGCCGCTGCCTGGCCCACCACCACCGTGTGGAGCGGATAATGTTTTATGTGCGTTAAGGTGAACAACATCAAATCCCATGTCTCCAAATCGTGCAATCCCCATTAAAGCGTTCATGTTTGCACCATCTCCGTAGAGCAACGAACCATTCTTGTGTATTTTTTCGGATATATTTAAAATTTGTTCCTCAAACAGACCGAAGGTTGAAGGATTGGTTATCATCACGGCAGCCACGCTGTCATCCAAAACCTCGCTAAGTTTTTCCACATCAAATAACCCTTCTGCATTAGTGGGTACTAAGCGGCAGGTAAAACCGGCCATAGTGGCCGAGGCTGGATTAGTACCATGAGCAGAATCAGGAATAATTATAACATTTCGCTTTTCACCCCTCTTTTCAAAATATTTTTTGATCATTAAAAGTCCAGCGAACTCACCGTGCGCTCCGGCCGCAGGTACTAGACTTGCCGTGTCCATACCAGTAAGTTCAGCAATATATTTTTGGAGATTAAATAGTAGCTCCCAAATTCCAGCCATAGTTTCGGTTGGTTGTTCAGGATGAACGTATTTAAAGTTATCCAAATTTGCGTAATAATCATTTCGTTTTGGATTGTACTTCATCGTGCAGGACCCGAGAGGATACGAGCCATTATCTACACCAAATGAAGCGCGGCTAAGGGCGGTGTAGTGTCTGACTACTTCAACTTCAGTTAATTCGGGTAGACCAATTGGACCCGAACGCAATAACGATTTTGGTATGGATTTGGATACCAAAGAATTATCAAAATTATTGTCAAAACAACGATTAATTGAGGTGCCCGATCTACTTTTTTCTAGAAGTGTTTTAATCATAAAAAAATACTTCACCGAGAAATGGTTGTAGCGAAAATTTCGACCATGCGATCTAATTGCTCTTTTGATTTAACTTCCGTAACAGCTATAGTTAAACTATTTTCTATGTCTTTTACTTTTGTCACTATGCCCGCAAATATATTCTTTTTGTGCAACGCTTCAATGATTTTTTCAGGAGGATAGGAGAGTTGTAAGGTAAACTCATTAAAAAACGTGCCCTTAACGGCAAGGGAGACACCCTGCAAACGAGATAATTTTTCCGCTAGATAATGCGCTTTGTTGAAGTTTAATACCGCAATCTGCTTAAAACCATCTTCGCCAACACATGCTAAATAGCACGCAGCGCGAACAGCTAACAAAGCTTGATTACTACAAATATGACTTCCTGCTTTCTCTCGGGCGACGTGCTGTTCACGCTCTTCATTCACCAAGGCAAAAGCACGAGCACCTTTACTATCTTTTAATTCACCAACGATTCGACCCGGAAGAAATTTTTGTAATTCTTTAGTAGTTCCAATAACACCAAGATAAGGACCTCCAGCTTGGAGCGGGATACCTAGCGGCTGTGCCTCGCAACTGGCTATATCGACCCCTAGTTTTCCTGGTGCTTCGAGTATTCCGAGCGAAATAGGATTAACACTAGTGCTGAGTAACGCCGAATATTTGTGGGCAAGTTTAGCAATTTCTTTTATATCCTCAATCACACCAAAAGCATTTGGCGATTGTACTAGTACACCAGCAACATCATTGCCCGATAGAGCATTTTTTAATTCTTGAATATCGCATGTTCCACTTTTTTTGTCATATCCAATAACAACTACTTCTACATTCCGCCCATTTGTGTAGGTACTTATAACATTTTGCCAATCTTTCCAAACAGTAGCACACAAAACAATCTTCTTTTTACCTGTTGCTTGGCACATCATCCAAACTGATTCAGCGAGTGCAACTGCCCCATCGTACACCGAACAATTAACCGCCGGCAGGTCAAACAATCGAGCTAAAAGTTGTTGAAATTCAAAAAGAACCTGGAGTAAGCCCTAGCTCATTTCTGGTTGATAAGGAGTGTAGGCCGTCAAAAATTCTCCACGACTCGTTATGGTATCGCAGACAGCAGGAATATAATGCTGATAAGCGCCACCGCCTAAATAACTATCAATAGTAAGTGTCGTTTGGTTCTTGGATGCCAAAGCACGCAATTGGTTGTCTAGCTGCCATTCCGGCATTGGCGTAGGCAAATCTAAGTGTTTATTCAGAAGACTCTTTTTTGGAAGATTACTGAATAGTTCGCCAACCGAGCGCATTCCTAGCGTTTTGAGCATTGCCTCCCGATCAAATTTGGTGTGGATATTGTACGCGAATGGTAAATTTTTGTTTGAACGATTGGCCATAAACTTTATCAGAACAATAGTTAATATACTAATTAAGTATAGACTGCTTTATCTCAACAGTCAACCATTTAAGGGTTATCCGCACCTCAATTTTGACACACCCTCCCAATAAGCACCTAGTACTTGTGACCCAATGAATGCACCTCTGAATATACCTTTATCGCAATAACTGGGATCTGATATTTGAGCGCAACGCTCCCAAGGGAAATTGCGTCCCACAACCAATGGGGCGTTTTATTTTTCAAACAAAAAAGCGGCTTACCAAGTGGTAAGTCGCCTATGGTGGACCTAAAGGGATTTGAACCCTTGACCTCTCCCATGCCATGGGAGCGCTCTAGCCAGCTGAGCTATAGGCCCATACGAAGTGACAAAATTATATCTAAAAAGCACTTGATTGTCAATAAACTAACCTGAAATCAAGTAACTGCCGACTATAGCCGCCGTTTCGGCTCTGAGCACAGTAGGGCCAAGGGAAACGATAGCGCAAGCACTCTCCTTCGCATAGGCAACCTCTTCTCTAGTGAACCCGCCTTCCGGCCCTATAAAAATGCTGGCTGCTTTTGTTCCGGTAAGGGTCGGAACGGCTTGGCCCGAAGTATCACACAATAATTTGGTACCAGCGGCCTCTTTGATGGCTTGTTTAAAGTGAATCGGGTCGCCGAGATGGGCAAGAAAAGCTCGCCCGCTCTGCTCGGTTGCCTCTTTGATAATCCTGAGCACCCGTTCGTTATTTATTGCTTTTTTAATTGTTCGGCCCGTCACGATAGGCACTATCGAATCGATGCCGGCCTCAACCGCCTTTTCCACTGCCAATTCAAAATTATCGTGTTTAATGATGGCTAAATACAGTGTCGTGCTGCGTCCACGCGCTTTTTGTGTTTTTGTGGCACTCACGGGAGCGAAGATAATTTTTTGTTTACCATACTCAAGCACACGTGCCACTGCTTCGGTGCCTGCTCCATCTACGAGTACTACGTTTTCGCCCACCGCGATATGCAAAACGCGCTCAAGCTGATGCTGGAGCGCGTGATCGTTGATTACAATTTGATTAGCACTCAGATCGGAAGTAACAATGAATCGATGCATACGATTTGACAAAATCGCGTCGCGCAACGTCCGATTCAACGGAATCGTGCCACGTAACGTCATTTGAAACGTGGCCTTTGAAGCGCGACGTGGCCGACAATTACATTTAGTACGAATTTAACTCCTTTATTTTTCTTGAGCCATGAATTTACGAATATCCTGGACGGTATTCATAAATTGGGCTGGGAAAATAATAGTAGAATTTTTTTCGACGGCGATTTCGGCCATTGTTTGTAGGTTGCGAAGCTGGAGAGCGATCGGGTGTGCGGCCATAATATCGGCGGTTTCGGCAAGCTTCTGGGAAGAGAGGAATTCGCCCTCCGCGGCAATAATTTTGGCGCGTTTTTCTCGCTCGGCTTCGGCTTGTTTGGCCATAGCGCGCTGCATGCCTTCGGGGAGTTCAATGTCTTTGATTTCGACCACTGGAACCACGACACCCCATGCCTCGGTATGACTGTCGAGCACCTGAGTGATGTCTTTGTTGATAGTTTCTCGTTCGCTCAAAATCTCATCAAGCTGGAATTTACCCACGATGTTTCGAATTGAAGTTTGAGCAATTTGATTAATAGCCGCCATTACATTTTCGATGCCAACGATACTTTTGATGGGGTCGACAATGCGGTAATATGCGACGGCCGAAACGTCTACCGACACATTATCTTTGGTAATAATTTTTTGGGTTGGCACAGGCAAAGTAATGGTGCGCAAATCAACTTTACGTATATGTTCAATAAATGGAATTATCCAATTGAGCCCCGGCTCTTTGAGTTTCACAATTTTACCGAAACGAAAGACGACGCCTTTTTCATATTGCTGAACGGTGCGCAAACCGAGTAGCACCACTACGACCAAGATGGTAATGATTGTTACTATCATAGTACAATTTATTAAATATTTAATTACGCACTTTAACCTACTCCAACCGGCTTTTTTTGTAAAGCACGTTTAAGGAGTGGGGGTGTTACTAGGCATAATTGGTTCCGACGATGTGTCCTTATCAACAGAGAGATCGGCTGGCAACAGCGATACGCCTTCTTGGCTGGATGATGCCGTTTGCGTTTCGGTGCTGCTTGATACAGACGTCGAATTGTTGCTTTCATTGCTTGTTGGTATGGGGATGGAAGTTCCGGTTACCGCGGATCGATCTAATAATTGGTTAAACTCTTCGGGTGTAATGCATCGGCTGCCTACGCACAGTAAATCTGTTTTCACCTCATGCGCCGTCAGTGTATCGACAATAATGTTTTTAACGGAAATAAGTCCGTTCTGGACAGTAATACCGATATCTTTTAACTTACGTATCACGTAATTAACGAGCGATGAATCCGACGGCGCGGGGGTTGTTTCGTTTGAATCGGTAATCAGTGGCGGCAGCCCCCAGCTTGGTTGTACAAACGCGAGTACCGTATGCACACCACCGGTGTCGGGCGAATTTTCTAGAGCAATTGCGACAGTCATGCCGTCCGATTTTGCCGCCTCGGCTACTCCTGAAATCTGAGAAGCGGTTAGCCTATCTCCAGCAACAATCGAACCGATGACTTTGACGGGAACGCGGCCAGCTAAAGCCACCTTACGTGTCGCGTACGTGTCCAGCCCGCCAAGCGTAAAACCAGGTGCGGTGGAAATAACACCGATCATGTTGTCGCTGTAGGGAAGCGTACAGCGTTCGATGGTCACAAACGACGTGTTGGGTGATAAGCAAACCACATCGCCTTCTTCGGGGCAAGTGCCGGACAATCTACACACTGGATTGATGGGATACTGCTCAGCCAAATCGAGTGTTGTGGTACCCGTAATAAACCCGGATGCCTTCACATATCCATTCACCCCAAGACCTGGATTGGCCGACGATCCACTATCAATATATACTTGGTAGCTGGTAGTTGGCGGCGTTGTGGTACCAAAGAGCGAATTGCCGCCCACTACCGCAAACGTATTATTGGCTGTTAAATCATGGAAGGACGTATCGAGCCCAATAGCGATTGAATAATTGCCTGTGCTGGTAATTGAATTACCGAACGCTAATGAATTAATGCCTTGAGTTGCAATATTGTTGCCCAGGGCTATTGATCTAACACCATAAGTAGTTGCGTAATTTCCGATTGCCACACTGCTCGCGTTATACGCTAGAGCTCCATACCCAATAGCTACGCTCATATCTGAAAGCGCATGTGAGGTATACCCTAAAGC
>CAYTPE010000025.1:0-15007 GCA_964439885.1 uncultured Gammaproteobacteria bacterium | reverse complement strand
ACAGGCCACACCATCCGACACGCGTTCTGTCATATAGCAATGCAACACCGTACCGCCGGTATACTTAGTTTGTAACTTGTCTTGCAGTTCAAGCGCTTCGAATACATCGTCGGTATAGCCAACCGGGAGTTGAGACGAATTGGTATAGTAAGGAGCTTCTTTGGCACCGGCTTGCTTAATGTCAGAAAAGCGTTTGGCGTCCTCTTTTGCAAAACGATAGGTAGTGCCTTCGGCGGGCGTCGCTTCGAGATTATACAAGTTATGTGTTTCTTCCTGATAGTCCTGCAATTTTGCGCGCATAAAATCCAAAAGCTCACCGGCAAATTGCTGCCCCCACGGTGTCGCTATATGTTCGGCATCATCGGTAAAATTACGGATTGCTTCGTTGATGCCGTTGATACCAATAGTGGAAAAATGATTTTTGAGATACCCAAGATACCGTTTGGTAAATGGGAAGAGCCCTTTATCAATCCATTTTTGGATTTCTTTGCGTTTTATCTCAAGCGACGTTTTGGCCAAATCCATGAGGTAGACAATACGCTCAAAGAATTTATCTTTGTCGCCTTTGCAGAGATAGCCGATGCGGGCGGCGTTGATGGTGACCACACCAATCGACCCCGTCATCTCGGCAGAGCCAAAGAGCCCACCGCCACGCTTACGTAATTCTTTCAGGTCAAGCTGCAAACGGCAGCACATGCTGCGCACGTCGCCCGGATTTAGTTCAGAGTTAATAAAGTTTTGGAAATACGGCGTGCCGTATTTGGCAGTCATCTCGAAGAGTGGCAGATTTTTTGGATTTTCCCAATCAAAATCTTTGGTAATATTGTACGTGGGGATTGGAAAAGTAAAGGTGCGTCCCTTGGAGTCACCAGTAATCATCACTTGGATAAACGCCCGGTTAATGACATCCATTTCGTGCTGCAGCTCGCCAAAGGTAAACTGAAACGGTTTACCGCCGAGGAGCAGTTGTTTACTCTTTAAATCGTTGGGGCAGTTCCAATCGAGCGTAATATTGGTAAAAGGCGTTTGTGTGCCCCAGCGCGAGGGGATGTTTAAATTGAACACAAACGACTGCATGTTTTGGTACACGTAGTCATATACTTTGTGGCTCACATACTCCTCTCGAGCAGCTTCAGAGGGAAACGTCATGCCGTACAGCGTGATATCACTCCGCAGTTCAAGTTCATATTTTTTTACAAATGGCGCGAGGTACGTATCGAAACTTGAAAAGGCCTGAGCGCCGGCCCACTCATTTTGCAAGGTGCCGAGAAAATTCACCATCTGCGCCACTGCCGAAGAGAGATGCTTGGGTGGTCCGGATTCAATTTTATCGGGCACACCATTGAAGCCTTCTTCGAGAAGCGCTCTAAGGCTCCATCCGGCGCAATAACCACTAAACATGTCGAGATCGTGAATGTGCACGTCGGCGTTACGATGCGCGTCACCGATGTATTTGGGATATATATGAGAAAGCCAATAATTAGCGGTCACCTTCCCGGCGGTGTTGAGGATCATACCGCCGAGCGAGTAACCTTGATTACTATTGGCGTTTACGCGCCAATCGGCTCGATTCAAATATTCGCCAATCGTTTTTTCTACCTCCACAACAACATTACGCCCCTCGCGCGCTTCGCCGCGTTTGGCGCGATACAAAATATATGCTTTGGCGGCTGGCGCATGTCCTTCGACAATGAGCGCCTCTTCCACCACATCTTGTATATCTTCTACCATCGGTACTTGGTTAGAAAATTTTTCATTGAGCGCGCGCTCGACCGCTCGAGCCACCGTGGGCGCCGCGTTTGCGTCAGACTCTACCGCCAAAAGCGCCTTGCCAATTGCCTGCTCAATCTTACGCACATCAAAGTCTACCACCGAGCCATTGCGCTTTTGAATCTTATAAATCATAGGTGTAGTGGAAACTAAAAAATTAAAATATATCTACTTAATTTTTAATTTTTCTTTTTTATTTTTAAAATAAAAAAACTCACCCTTCAGTGAGCTTCTATCGAGCTTCGTAACATGGCGCGGAACTATGAAGTATCTCCTCAAGCTTTACGCATCACGGTGAATGCTTTTGATTAATCGGCACTACCCGGTGTGGGCAGGGCACGATCGCGCACAACATTTCATTGAACTGCGTACTTTCGAACGTATTCAGATTATGACAGTGTTTACACTTAATTTCTATTTCACTTTCCACCAGTATCCCTTTAAAAAGCAGTTTGTGGCAGGTGTGACAACGGTATTCTTTGTACGGAATGGCCATAGTATTTACTACCTATAGTGTGTGGAATGCATTGAATGACACAATATGTCGTGGTAGTGCCACCTAGTATACCACACCCGTGAAAAAAAGTTATCCACACAAATCCGTCAGTGAACCCCCGTTTTTTCAGGCGCAACGCTTGATGCCGGAAATGTCTCAGCAGACTGCTTGCCGAGCCGAATCGTACCAATCGCGACCACTGTTTTTCTGAGCACGACACTGAGTCCAAGGCAGAGAGCGAGCCCGAGCACCGTTGCCACCCACGCCGGTACCATGCCATAGAGCCAATTGCCGTAACGATACATGAGCGGCCAGTGCAGCAAGTAGATTTCATACGAATAATCACCGATAAGTACGAGCAGTCGTGACTGCAGTGGTAGTAACACCGCGGTGAGCACCACCAACGCAACCGTAAAAAGCGACCCGCGCTGCTCAAGCACTGTCCCCTGCCCTACCCAGGAATGGATACCGAAATAGTACACCGCGTACCCGAGCGCCCCGCCAGCGATGAGGCGAATCACAAACGGTACAATCGGATAACGTTGTCGCACCGTGGAAAACAATACGCGACTTCGCTCGCCAACTGTTTGCCACCAGGCAAGTGACGAAATATGCGCGAGTACCATACCAAGCGGAAAAGCCATCAGGTGGAGTTCGTACAAATGCTGCACGCCCCCGTCAATCATCGCGGGAAGATGGTTCGGTATCACGAAGCGATACAGCGCGTAGAGCACGGCCGCTGACAGTGCCGGAAAACGCTTCCAAAATACCACAGGAAAAAACACATAGTATGAAATGATGAATGTAAAATACCACAGCGGTGAATCGATATTTTCGTACAAATTGGCTTTCGGGAAGAATCCCACTGCTGCCTGCCACACTTCGGTAAACGAATAGGTGCGATGCAGTATAAAATAATCGGCTAAAACAAAAATTACCAAACACACCCACCATGGTGTGAATAGTTTAAACAAGCGTTTTTTATAAAACGCGAGCGGGTCTAAACGGGCGCGCATCATGGACACCGTGAGCCCAAAACCAGAGAGTACTAAAAATGCATCCACACCAACGCCGGCATATACAGACAAGGGAAATAAAAACTGGTGATCCGCTACCAAAAAATACCCGATATGAGAAAGCACAACCGCAAGAATCGCCAAACCTTTTATCTGTTGTGTCATCATGGGGCTGAGCCCTTCGTCGATTTTTCGTCGCAAAGAAAAAAGAATCACCCCAACAAGGAGTAATTCGAAGATGAGTGTTTGCGTCGTGGCGTTAGAGGGGTATATGAGCATACAGTTGATCACCCCATGTAACATACTCGGTACCGGACGGGTGAAAGAGATCTTTGGCGTACCACGCACCATCATGGTTGAGCGCGCTGTACGTGCTGGGGTAGAGATTAGTATACTCGACTCCAGCTTCGCGCGCAACCGACTCAAGCGTGGCGTTAAAAATGGTAGTGCGGTAGTTGAACCACCAGCGATACGGAGCGGCCACCAGAGACGGCGCTCCCAAATATGGAAATCCAATGAGCACAATGCGCTTCGCTCTAGACGCGCGCAGATGCTGAATGCTACTCATCACATTATTTTTAAACGTAGTACGTGAAACAAAATTGTGCATATCATTTACCCCGATGAGAATAGTGGCAAGATCGCTCGCTGGAGTCATGGGCACACGAGTTTCGGCCGCTACATCCGCGCTCGTGGCACCAGGCACACCCTTGTTGTACACTGTCACTGTTGCGTAGCGATCGGTGAGGTGTTTGGCTAGAGCGTACACATAGGTATGATCGTAACTCTCGCTACCCACGCCACTAGTAAGGCTGTCGCCGTATGCCACATATGTAAACGGCTCATGGCGTAGCGAACTGGTATTCGTGAGCGTATAACTAGTCGGGGTGGGCGCGGGTAAGTCGTAGTCCCCAATCGTATTATATATGCGCGCGTACAATCGGTTGTAATACAAAATAATACCCCCCAAACAGACGACGCTCACGAGCAGGTATACTATTTTCATACAACTACCAAATAGCGGCACGCTTTTCAGGCGGACGATAGAGAGCGTGCGTACTCCTCACATCGAACGTCTGGTAAAATGGTTCAAAATTACTAAACGGACCATTCACGCGATACTTTCCCGGCGCGTGTGGGTCAATAGTAAGATACAGTTTGGCAAGTTCAGGAGCAATCACATGCCGCCAGCCTTCGGTCCACGACAAAAAGAAACGTTCAGCGGGGGTGAGACCGTCGATACGCTCGGCGGGATTGGTGACGATTTTCATGAGCGACTCATACGCGATCGTGATGCCACCAAGGTCGGCAATATTTTCGCCGAGTGTCAACCGACCGTTCACGTGGAGAGCGTCAATCGGCGTATACGCGTTAAACTGCTCCACCAGTACTTCGGCGCGCGTTTTAAATTTTTCCTCGTCCTCGGGCGTCCACCACTCACGCATATTTCCCTCCGCGTCGAACTTACGACCTTCATCATCGAATCCATGCGTGAGCTCATGCCCAATAATACCACCAATACCCCCATAATTCACCGCGTCATCGGCGTTCGCATAGAAAAACGGCGGCTGTAGAATTCCAGCCGGAAAAACAATTTCATTTTTAAGTGGGTCATAAAACGCGTTAATAACATGCGGTGACACAAACCATTCTTCTTTGTCTACCGGTTTATTAATTTTACGCAGTTCATAGTCGGTATGAAACGCGAATGCTGCCATGGCATTTTCCACGTACGATCGGCTTGCGTCAACCGTAAGCGCCGTGTAGTCACGCCACATGGTGGGGTAGCCTATCTTCGCTCGGATGGCGCGCAATTTGGTGTGGGCGGCCTCTTTGGTGGGAGCGCTCATCCAATTGAGCAGATCGATTCGCTCGTCAAATGTTGCTACCAAATGGCGTACCAATTCGTCGGCACGCTGTTTGGCTTCGGGCGAAAAATGTTTGTACACAAAGAGCTGCCCAATCGCCATATCCATCATGCCACCAAGCTGGCGAATCACCCGCTTCCAACGCGGTTTCATTTCTTTTTGCCCACTAAGCACCCGACCTTCAAAGTGAAAAATTTCTGTTTCAATCTCGGCACTCAAGTATCGGCCAAGTTGTTTGATAAGATGCCAGCGCAGATACAACTTCCATTCTGCCACCGCAGTCCCCGCCACGATCTCGCCGAGGCCTTTGAAAAATTCGAGCTGACCAACATCCAGACTCTCCGGCTCAGCAATGCCGAGCTCAGAAAAAAAGAGCGACCAATCGAACTGTGGAGCAAGTTCGGTAAGCTCGGCAAAAGTGAGTTTGTGATAATTTTTGTGTGGATCACGCAGTTCTTCGCGGCTGGTGGAGACAGTGGCTAATTTTTTCTCAAGCGCGATGATGGTGTCCGCATCCGCTTCACGGTGTATTCCGAGAAGGGAATGCATACGAATGATGTGGCTGCGATATTCGCTCGCGATTGTTTTGAACCGTTCGTCGGATTCAAGATAGTAATCGCGATCTGGTAGTCCGAGCCCTCCCTGGTAGAGGCCGGCGATCATCCACGAGCTATTTTTGGCGTCCGGTGTGGCAGTAAACCCGAAAAGTGGACTCGCCATGGAGCGATGCATGCGCGCCACCGCTACCACTACATCGGTAAGCGTCGTGAGCTTCTCGATGCGGTCGAGCTCCGCGCGTAGCGGCGCCAGGCCTTCCTGAGCGATCCTCTCTTCATCCATGCCGAGCCGATACAGCGCTGATACTTTGGTAGCGAGTGGTGCAAGCTCAGTTCCAGCAAAAAATTCTGGATGCTCCAAAATAGTTCTGATCTGTTCTAAATTTTTTTCCTGTAATTCTTCAAAGCTTCCCCATCGACTGTACTCAGGTGGCAATGGTGTGCGCGCGCACCAGCCGCCCACGGCATATTCGTAAAAATCGTCACCGGGGTGGATGGTGGGGTTACGATGGGCACTGTTCAGTGGTTGGTCGGCCATACGATGTGTCACACAAATAGTGACGTATAAGAATAAAGTACGGTGTATTGTAAACTAAAAACCGGCGCTCTGCAACGCCGGTTTTTTTGAGTTACTGATCTTGTGTTTGTGTGTCCGCTTCATCCGAACGTTTTTCCTGTTCGGTGGACTGCTCACCCGGGCGACGATTGTCGTTTGGCATCGGGCGCTGTGGTGCACGCTGGTTGTCCATATGCGTATACGTTAGTATAAACTTGGCCCAGGCAACCGACCGAGTGGTGAAAAAGAGGGAATTGCCGGGCACGCATGCGGTTGCGTTGTAGTATATGACGATCGCTCTGGCCCATTCTTACTGCTTTTTTGTGTGGCCTTGGTAACACGCGGTGTATCGATGCGTCGTATATACTACACGGTAGTTGATCACAACTACCGTGCTTTATTCTTAAACATAAACCGTATGGACACCTCCAATCGTGGGTTTGCCAGCATGGACCGTAGCACGCAGCGGGAAATTGCCAGCAAAGGCGGCAGTATGAGTGGTGGCAACTTTGCCAATGACCGAGAAAAAGCCCGAGCGGCCGGTCGCAAAGGCGGACGGCGCAGCCACGGCGGACGATAAGTATACAAAAACGAGCGCGGGACCGCTCGTTTTTGTATTACATCATGACTTCGGCTTCTTCGGATCGTATCTGTTCGAGTACTTTTTCGGCTACCTGTTCGGGTGTATCTACCTCGGGACGCGGCATATCGGGCGGCGGGTTCGTCGCCCAGGCGGGCCGTTCACCAATTGCGTTCACGCCAAAATTGGTAGCGGTCATTTTGGGGTGGAATACACTGACGACAATTTTATCCGGAGCAAGCTCGGCGCGCGCCGTGAGTGAGAGGGCGTTGAGCGCGTACTTGGTGGACGCGTACGCGGCGAGGTGGGGATAATAATTTTTGGAGACACGCGAACTAATATTGAGGATCATTCCTCCACCCTGCCGACGCATTATCGGTATTACCCGCTGCATGGCCATGAGCGGCGCGTACACATTGAGATCCATTATCGCTTTGTAATCAGTGACATTGATTGATTCTACCGGACCATACATTCCTTGGCCGGCGTTGTTGATGAGCAGGTCGACGCGATCATATTTCTCTACGGTGGTGTCAACAAGTTTTTGTATATCCTCCGGCACACGCATGTCGGTAGGCACTACCAGCGCGCTGCCGAGCTCTGTGGTCAGCGCTTCAAGTTTGCTTACCGAACGCGCGGCCAGAACGACCGTGGCGCCAGAGCGCGTGAGCGCGCGAGCGAGTGCTTCGCCGATACCCTGCGACGCGCCAGTGACGATGACGATTTTATTTTTGATTTCCATAGAAAAGTAAATTACATATTTATATACTGGACGGCGAAGCGAATACATCTCTTACCCTACTACTTCCGATAGTGCAAAAAAGTACAGAAGACGATCTGTTGTTCGTTACTCCTCAATGAACGAATAGTGTAATACACGGCTCTCCCCTCCTTACGAAGGAGGGGCGGGGGGTGGTCGGTTCGCTGGCCTTCCCTCCTTACGAAGGAGGGGTTGGGGGTGGTTTTGTCGCCAAACTCTCACACGTCCGATACAGATCATCAAGCACCTCATCAAGCTCATAGAAGACTCGCTCTCCATTATACCTCTTCACCGTCAAACCAAGACTTTCCAAAAATTTTTGCCGCGCCCGATCTTTTTCAAAAACTTCTCCTTCATTATGAGTTGACCCGTCTATTTCTACGACCAATTTCAATTGCGGACAATAGAAATCTACTACGAATCGACCGATACCGCATTGACGTCGAAATTTCCATCCGTTGAGCTGGCTATTTTTTATTCGAGACCACAATACTCGTTCGCCTTTTGTCATTTCAGCGCGCAGAGTTTTTCTGAGTGATGTAAATTGTTTTTTGTTGAAAATTTCGGTCATACCTCCTTGGATGTTGTGTGCCACTCAACCACCCCTTTATCACATCCTGGTAAGTGGGCGAAAAGTGTAAACCACCCCTTTATCCCCTCCTTCGTAAGGAGGGGGAATCAAAGCGACCCCGCACGGCCAATTGGCCTCCCCTCCTTACGAAGGAGTGGGAAGGGGGTGGTTTCGTCGCGAGTTAGCTCTCCCGCCGTGTATGCAGCAGCATCTCCACCGCATGCTCCATAGAGCCAGCCTCAGTCACTTTACCGCCGCCAACAAAGAAGATAGCGTCGGCGGCGCGAATCGTATTCAGGCGATGCGCAATAATCACTTTGGTAGTAGTCTTGGGAAGTTTAGCGAGAATTTCTTCGAGCATTTGTTCCGTCACCGTATCAATATTCGCGGTCGCTTCATCAAGTATGAGTAATTCCGGATGTCGGAGCATCGCGCGCATAAAGGCTATGAGCTGCTTCTGGCCAAGGCTCAAGCCGTCCCCACTTGGCGTAATTTTACTATCCAATCCCCCATCAAATCGCGCGAGCAAATTCGAAAGCCCGAGTCGCTCGAGCTCGGCGCGGAGTTGATCATTCGTGAACGTGTGATAGCTCGCATTGCCGTACACGATATTATCTCGCACCGTGCCAGAAAAAAGTAATGGCTCCTGCAAAATAAAACCAATTTTCTCCGCACGATCATTTGGCGAATAGCTACGAATATCTTTACCGGCGAGAAGTATGGCGCCTTCGGTGGGGTCGTAGAGTCGCGCCATCAGCGATGCTGTAGTCGTCTTACCACCACCTGTCGGGCCTACGAGTGCGTACGTTTTACCCTTTTCAAGACTCAACGATACTCCGCCCAGCACTTCTTTACCATCATCATAGCGGAAGTGTACATTTTTCATTTCCAAAACAACATTGTCATTCCCGCCAAAGCGGGAATCTCGCTCGGGGATGACAACCAGGTCGGATTCAAGTGTCAGCACCTGGTTAATACGGTCGAGGCCCGCCAGCGCCTGCTGCAGCGACGACCAAAACGCCGCCATCTGGCGCAGTGGCATGTAGAAATTGTTTACATATAATAGAAAGCTCACGATCAGCCCCACCGTAATCTCGCCCTGCGATACCAAATAGATAGCGTAGAAAAGCACCAAGAGCTGCCCCAGGTTCATGGCAAATCCATACAGCGGCTGGAAAATATTATTGGCAAGCCCCGCATTCACTGCCGCGCGGTAATTTTTTTCATTCGCCTCGGCAAAGCTACTCTTGAAATAATCAAAACGATTAAACGCGATAATCACTTTGAAGTTCGCAATGCTCTCTTGTATCTGGGCGGATAGGCCGCCGAGCGCTTGCAGATTTTTCAGGTTACGCGCTTTTACCCAACCAGAAATAAGACGCGTGATAATAAAGACGAGTATTGCGGGCACGAGTGTGACCAATCCGAGTTTGAGATTCAGTGCGAGTAGAAATATCGCCGCACCCACGATGAGAAAGAGGTTACCGAGGAGCTGAATCAGCGCTTGAGCAAAAAACATGTTCAGCTGGTCGGTATCGTTATTAATACGTGAAATCAGGTCGCCCGATTTATTCGCATTGAAAAACGCGAGCGGCAACGACTGCAATTTATTAAACAAACTATTGCGTAGCTTAAAGAGGAGCCGGCGACCCACCGTGCCCATGGTTTTGGTCTGCACATAGCTCGTGCCCATCCATACTATATATATGAGGAGGAGTAAGGCCGCGAATTTGAGTATGCCGCCGAAGTTACCCACGCGAATATAATGGTCCACCACGTGCCCTATGATAAGCGGCGTGATGAGCGCGAGAAACGACGTGGCCACAATCGCGCTAAAACCAATAATCACCGATCGCTTTTCGTCTGCCAAAAGCGGGAGTAGCCGCTTTATGGCTACCGTGAGTTTGGGTTTAGCTTGTTTGCCTTCGGGCTTACCGAGACTGTACTTCATATTCATTGGTACTTTCTTGCGAATTGTAAATCTGCACGTACTCTGGACTTTGGTGCATCAGCTCGGCATGCGTGCCAGTAGCTACTAGCTCCCCTTCCATCATCACGAGTATTTGATCATACTTTTCTACTGGCGCGATTTTTTGCGTTACCGAAATCAGTGTGAGCCCGGGGTACATGTCCGACACATTTTGGATAATCTTTTTCTCCGTGGCCGTATCCACGCGCGCGGTAAAATCATCGAGTATCAAAATAGTCGGGTCAAGTGCCAAGGCACGCGCCAGCATCACCCGCTGCTTCTGCCCACCAGATAGGCTCGTGCCACGCTCGGATACTATGGTATCCAGTTTCTCTGGCAGCGCGTCTATAAAATCCGTGAGCTCGGCCGCGCGTATCGCCTTTTCCACTGCTTCTTTGGTAGCAGTCGTGGTAAAGCCAATATTTTCGCGCAGCGTCGTATTAAAAATCACACTATCCTGAAACACAAACCCCACTTTGGCGTGGAACAAATCCGGATCAAAGTCGCCAAACAAGTGGCCATCGTATTTGATAGTCCCGGCCGTAGGTTTGGTAAGGCCAGTGAGTAGATACAACAGCTGCGTCTTACCCTCGGCCGTAGGGCCGATGATAGCCGTCTTCGTCCCCGGCTTTATGGTAAACGAAATATCTTTCAGAATATGTTTTTCACCATACTTGAGCGACACATCGTGCGCCACAATATTTCCGGTGGGTGCCTGGCGGTAGCTGCCGCCTGCTGCCTTGGGTGGCAGTGCGAGCACCGCGCCAATGCGGCCATACGACGCGCCCGCCTGCGCCATGATATTACTCACAAACCCGAGCACGAATATGGGGAAGATAAGAATGGTGAGATAATTCATGAACGCGGTAAAATTCCCAATCGTGAGACCCCCCACTATCACATAGTGCCCGCCGAGCGTGACTATGATAAGCATGGCGATATTGGTGAGGAAGGTCACGATAGGAATAAGCGAGGCAAACAGCCGGAGTATGGAGAGCCCCACATTTTTGGCGTTGGTATTCGCGGCCAAGAATTTTTCGTACTCCACCGCTTGCGAATTCACCAGACGTATCAGCGCCGCGCCGAGTATACTTTCGTTAATTACTTTATTCAGCCAGTCTATCGCCTCTTGCGCTTTCACAAATAATTTTCGCACGCGGCTAAACACGGCAAAAAACGTACCACCAATAAATGGCAGCACGGCGAGTACCGCGAGCCCCAGCTTCCAATCGATACTTATGAGCATGGCGCTCGCGCCTACTATAAGGAAGAGTGACGACACGAGCGAGGCTATGGCCATGGACACAAAATTTTTCACGCTGTCCATGTCGGCGGTGAGGTTGGTGAGGAGTTTCGCTGGCGTCAAGTTCTGCACGCTCGCGTATTCCTGCGTGGCTATGTGCGCCGCGAACTGGTTGCGCAGGTCCCGGGCCACCCGCTCTGCCGCATAGGTCTGCACCACGCTCTGGCCATACAGGAAAATAAAAATACCTACGCAGACGAGCCCAAACACCACTTCTGCCCATACCAGGTTAAACTGTGGTGATTGGAAATTGTCTATAACGTAGGAAATGATTTTGGGTACCACCAAATTCAGCGCGTTTCCGGCTACGGTAAGCACAACCAAAAGGGAGATTATCCCTTTGTAGCGCTTCAGCAAGGAAAATAAATGAGCCTCTGAGGGCTTCGTTTGTGGTTGAGCCATATATTTAGCGTAACCGACAGTGTAACATATGGCAAGAGGTTAGGCAACCTGAGGTGTTGGCTTCGGAGCTTTTAAATTCAACTTTTTTTGTAAATTTAATTTCCTAAACCTCGAACTAAAAGTTTGAATACCAAGTTTATTGAGATGGTATTCACGCATCTTACCAATTGTTGGTTTAAATCCGTACTTTTTGAGAAGCTTCCTCACTGCAGATAAAAGCTGTTTGTCAAGCAAATCGTAAACTTTTTTCTCAAAATCAGTATAATAGTAAGTTGCAGCCCAAGCTTGCACTCTTACACTCAAGTGCTTGAGGTTATCTGTTAAACCTTGATATGGTGACTGGCTGTTAAAATTCTTTAAGAGATCCACCATCTTTCTACAATTCTTCAAACCAGGTCTGATTTTGCTGTAATTAAACTTAACTCCCAAAAACTCTTGCTGTCCATATGGTTCAATTCTACTGGACTTTTCGGTTGGGTTCATTGCATCAAATAACGGGTGAAGATATAGACCAAGACTGCTAAGCTCAGAGCTTGCCAGTCTGTACGCTTCAAGTGCTTCGGCTTCAGACTCACACATAATTAAAAAATCGTCAGCGTACCTCACAAGGTGAAGCCCATGGTCAGTAATCTTTTTATCGAATCCTGACAGAAATACGTTTGCAAATAAAGGTGAGAGTACGCAACCTTGCGGTATTCCCATACCATCTTCAGGAAAATAGTTTGAAAGACCAAGTTCTTCAAATTTTTTTCGATTTCCTAGCTCTACGTTCAAAACTTCTTCTAATAAAGTATTAATGGTTGTGTCTGGCAAAGCAGGGAAGATAAAATCATCGAGTAGTTTTCTAATATTTACCGTATCAAAGAAACTTTTTATGTCGCCAATGAAGACCCACTTTAACTTTTTTTCTAGATAAAAAAAACGCACTCTCTCGACTGCATCCTTCACACTATAATCTTCCCTATATGCGAAACTTGAATCGTTTAAAATATTATATTTTTCTTCCAAGAATTTTCTTATAACTAGCTCTACTGCTTTCTGAACAACCCTATCCCTTACTGCAGGTATTCGTAAGCCACGCTTTTTCCCGTTGTCCTTATCGAGCAGCACACCTCGCAACTTTTGGAAGTGAAAATTGTTGCTTAAAATTTCAGTACTTAAAACTTTTAAATTTGTAGACAGATTTTTTTTGAAGTCCACGATAGTTTGATCGTCATAACCTCTTGAATTGGCGCGGTGTTGGATTCTATACCAAGCCAACTTAAGATTGTTTATGTCTCCTAATTGATCTCTGAGACATTGCATAATAGCCAAAATTCCCCTCTGAGCTTGTTGGGTAACCAACAAGTTACGCGTGGCTTAGTAAAGTAGTTGAGAATAGATAGCTTGGTGACTCGTTGCACCATGCATTATGATTTGCATGATTACGAGCACTCTCATCGTTCTCACTACCACCACGCTGGTGCGCCTAAATAGCCAATTTTACCACAGCGTTAGCTGCTGTAAAGTCGACTTTCGATGGCGCGCGACGCGGCGTGATTTTCCGCCCGCCTGTAACATTAGTACTTGACTCATAACGTCAAAGTTAATGCGGCCGGCCTTGGCGATTGGCGCCAATTGGGCGTCCCCGGGCTCAATTTGAGCTGCGTGCATCCCTTGCTGCTGCCATGTGATGTGGCATTCCACCACCCCAGAGGGTTTTCCGTAAGCGATGGTCGTATATATAGCAGTGCGGAAAAGTAGTTGAGAATAGATAGCTTGGTGACTCGTTGCACCATGCATTATGATTTGCATGATTACGAGCACTCTCATCGTTCTCACTACCACCACGCTGGTGCGCCTGAATAGCCGGTTTAACCACAGCGTTAGCTGCTGTAAAGTCGACTTTCGATGGCGCGAAGGTATTTGCATTGTAGAGTTTTAGGCTGAGCTTGTCAATGGTTAATACCACAAACCATCTCCCCAAAACCCTATTTATCTGCTACTGTATGTAAACTATGACCCTCAACTCCCTCAAAAACACCCGCCCGCCTTCGCAATCGCTCAGGCGATTCGGGCGGGTCGTTGAAACCCTCCCCAAAACCCCGCGCATGCCGGTGTTGTTTGTGGGGCCCGCCTATGGTTGCTCCGCCACGAGCAAACTTCGGCGGGCAGGCATGACGGTCGGCTGAATGCCCTGGGAAACACTTAAGTTTCATAAAACCCACATCTCGTTACTCAATGTGGGTGTTCCATACCTTCTAAAAATGCACTAATTAATGCCACGGATCTTTTGCTTCGCTGATAGCAGACAATGACCGTAAGGGTACCGGTTCATTGTGTGGCTTACCGTTTACATCCCGCGTTATATTAAATTGAGGAAGTTCAAATTGAGCACTTTTAATCTGTTCATCTGTTACTTGCCCTTTAAAATACTGATCAAGGACATACAGGCTACTGCCATCACTTGAACGATGCAACCACGCACTAATCTCGTACGAATTAGTTCCATATGCATTTTCAATAGTTTCAGTAAGCATGGGTTCACTAGTTATATTAGCATAAGCGCTTACCGGTTTTATAAGAACTTCTGTTGGTACCATGTTATATATTACAACATTATCACCATGAACAAATTTTTCTTCAAGAGGGAGATATAGCACCCCATGTCCTTCAACCTTAATCGAAAACCCTGGAATATTAACAGAGCGCAACATTGAACGCATGACTGCCACTGGTTCATGACAGCCACTAATACGTTCATCAAAATATCGAGATAAATTGACTGGTAAAAAAATCTCACCCCCCACTACAGGAATTTGTGCTGAATCGGGTCTATTATCACGATACTTATCCCAACCCCAATCTTCTTGATATTTGCCATTTGTTTCCCTATCTTGATAGGCGTGAAAAAAGTTTGCCTTTATCCATCGCACTATATTGCGAGTTGTTTCTTTTTGATCTGCACCCACAAGTTTTACAGCCAATTTCCCAAGCATATAAGTAGCATCTTTGTCCAACTGATCACCCTTGTATGATTCGATATCACATTGACCCGGAATCGATGGATACGAAGGTATACAGTTGCCATGAAATCTCTTTTCGTAATACAGCGCTTGAATCTGTTCGGCGGTGTAATCTCTAAGTGACCATGGGGTACTATGCTGCTTTTAAGACCAG
>CAYTPE010000024.1:0-15718 GCA_964439885.1 uncultured Gammaproteobacteria bacterium | reverse complement strand
GGATTACAGTATGCCATACTATTGTCGAGAAACGAGCCATTCTGCCAGTCATCAAAAAAACTTTTTAGTTCATCATTATTTTCCGCTACACAGGAAAAATTAATGAGCTCGCCATTGGAAATATGATCATGCAATTGAAACAAACACCCCATATCCTCGTCGATCCTATCAAACGAATACGCAACAGTCCCTGTTGAAAAGGTTTTTAAAATATCCTGCCCGGTGAGTTTATCTCGATCGTGCTGTACAGCCACGAATGTACCGTGCGCAACGGTACAGGTTGAGATATTACTTTTCAGACACTTCAGATCATTACCGCACTCATACGAAAAATCTGATTCGACCGTACTCGTGCTCGTCCGCTGCGCATGAGGCAAAGCAACAGGCTGCTTACACCAGAAGAGCGTAATGGCCGCACATACGATCGATATGACACCTATTATACAAGCACTTATTATTATTTTTTTAGGCATAGCTATTTATACATGTAGTAATACGGCATAGCAGGCAATAGATGTGGCGAGTGCGACTCCGAAACCTCCCAGGATATCATATGGATAGTGCACACCGGCATACACTCTACCAAACGAAACCCACAGTGCCAAAAAGACAAGTGCTTCGGCTCCTGGCACACCAAAAATAAAGGCCATGAGTACGATAAGCCACGCGCCCATGGCGTGGTCGGACGGGAATGATTTCCATGTACTCACGAGCGGTTGAAACAACAGCTTCACCTCGCTAGGATGCGTCACCGCCGGACGTGGCTCTCGCACAATTTCGGCGATGAGCCAATCCATGGCCAAGGCGACTGCTCCTGTTACAAACGGGGTAACCAGAGCCCAGACTACCAAATGCCACTCGGGCGCACGGGACGTGAAAACACCAACCAGATACCAGGCCACCATGCCGATGATAACCCATTCGGCACCGGCCTGACCAAACGCATCGATCCAGTGGTTTTTCCCTGCTAAGCGGTTAATTGTAAAGAAAAGTCGAGTATTAAAATTCATAGAGGTGAGTTACGCTATTCTAGCAATTATTCCCCGTGTTGGCAAACCATCAAAACTTGCCAAAGTAAGCCATTTTAGCTATAATTCCGCTCGCGAACGACGGGCTTGCCCGCCGAAGCTTTAGCAAAGGCGGGCCTGTAGCTCAGTGGTTAGAGCACTGCCCTTATAAGGCAGGGGTCGATGGTTCAATCCCATCCAGGCCTACCAAGCGTGATTTTACATCACGAAACTCTTCAATCAGCCCATAGATTAACCAAAAATTGAGTGGTTGCGAATCCACTTATTTTGAGTATGGAAATAGAGTATGAACAGCAAAAAAACATTGGAACCGTGGTCATACTTCACTGATTGACAAAAGGCGTTTTTTGTGCTAAAATAAAAGCATATTTTACCCTTTTCAAAAAATATGTCCTTAGAAGGAGAAAAACCGATCGTTCAGAAAAGAGATTGTGTTTGATGAGGAAGCACTCATAACGCACGTCACTATGTTAACCGAAATACACCCACAACATTCTGAAATCAATGGAACCGGCCGCGATCATTCTGCCGAGCTTTTGAACGCATACAATCCAAAAATTCAAGGGGTGCGCGTCCCTTTCGACCACGACTTTGCATCCGCCCGCAGAATAACTCGCTTTGATAGTTCAACGCCGGACAAAAAACCAGTTGATGTAGCTGTTGGTGGTATGGCCATTGCGCCGTCTGATCGAGAATTGTATACGAGCGGTTTATTTGGCTGTGCAGCATTATTTGTAAAGGGGAAGGATCAAGTGCATTTAGCTCACCTCGTGGCAGGAAACGACCCAAATAACTTAGGTTACTGGGGTGATAAATTTTATAATCCGATCGCAGATACTGTTGAACGTATCTCGAGCGCAATAGATGAAGCAGAAGGACATAAAACAAACGAAGCTGTTGCTGTCCTTGTAGTCAATAGCGAAACTCCGGGCCAAGAAGAGCGTGTGGGTGAACTGGTGGCTGCTTTGGAGTCAAAAACGGGGATGAAAATAAAAACTGTTCCCGTATCAAATGAAAACACTTTAGTATATTTTAACCCTCAAAGTCCGGATAAGCTGCTGGTTGTTGGAACTAAGACGGGTGATAAAGCTACTCATAACGGCGTTGTGGAACAAACAGAAATCACAATTGGGAAAGCATAAAAATACGTATGGCGCATGTGGCCAAAAAATTAATTGTAAAGGATGAGCGTAACAGCTGCCGTCTGGATGTTTTTGTTTCCGAAGAACTCGCTATCACACGCTCCCAAGCGCAGAAACTGATTGAAACTGAGTGTGTTACGGTCAACGATAAACTACCGAAGAAAGCGGGAGACATGGTGCGAGGAAGTGATGTTGTTATCATCGCACAACCATCTAACAAATCTTCTAATCTTTCAATCTTACAATCTTCTTCTGCACCGAAAACTAAAAGATTAGAAGATTATAAGATTATCGAACCCGTAATCATTGCCGGCACTCCCGATTACCTCGTCGTCAACAAACCCTCCGGCCTGCTAGTACATCCGACACAAGCAAAAGAAAAAAATACGCTCGTTGCCTGGCTGATCAAAAAATACCCCAAAATAAAAAAAGTCGGCGATGATCCGACCGTTCGCCCCGGCATTGTGCACCGCCTCGACAAGGAAGCATCTGGCCTCATGGTGATCGCAAAAACGCAACAAATGTTCGAGCACCTCAAGAACCAGTTTAAAAATCGTACAGTTGAAAAAGAATACTACGCTTTGGCTCACGGTAAAGTGGCTAAAGACTGGGACGAGATTAATTTCCCCATTGCCCGTGGTGAAAACTTTGACAGAATGGCGGCACGACCACTGCGCTCACATACTGTCATCCTGAGCGAAGCGAAGGATCCCTTAATTTTGAAAGAAAGGGATTCTTCGGTCGCTGTGACGCTCTCTCAGAATGACAACGATGGTGACGAGGGTCTCTCCCCCGCCAAAGACGCCCGCACCGAATTCCTTGTAGAAAAACGCTTTGCTAACTGCACGCTTTTACGCGTTATTCTGCATACCGGTCGCATGCACCAAATCCGCGTACACATGCTGGCGTATAATCATCCACTCGTCGGCGACCCGCTCTATTTTCAAAAGAAACGTAAAAAAAATCTCGATGAAAAATGCGGACGATTATTTTTACATTCTACCAAATTGGCATTTACCGATTTGGGTGGGGAAAAACACACATATACCTCACCTCTCCCTCCCGAGCTCGAACGTTTTGTCACACTTCTTAAGTAACCGTATGACCACACCCGGAAAAATCATCGTCATCTCCGGCCCCACCGGCTCTGGTGAAAGCGCGATAACGAAAAAAATTCTCGAAGCGGTTCCAAACACTGAACGCATGATCACCGTTACCACCCGCGCGCCCCGGCCACACGAGCACAATGATGTTGACTACCACTTTGTTTCGGTGGAGGATTTTAAACGTATGATTGCCGAAGGGCGTCTTTTGGAGTATATCAAAGTCCCCAATCGCGACGTCTACTATGGAACAGTCAAGCATGACGTGGAATCAAAGCTGGAAGCCGGCATTAACCTTATCGGCAACCTTGGCTGGCCTGGCCACGATTCGTTCGCCAAACTTTACCCCGGACGCGTGATCAGTATTTTTATTAAGCCCGACAACTTAGCGGTGATTAAGGAAAGGCTTATAAAACGAGACCCGACCATAACTCCCGATGAGGTGGAAAAGCGTCTACAAAACGCCCAACGAGAAATGGACGAAGCTGTGCATTACTCCTATAGCGTTACGAACTCCGACGGGCATATGGACGAGGCAGTGCAGGCAGTCAAAAAATTGGTAGAAAACTTTATACATTCATCGTAGTACAGCCAAAAAGCCAACCTTTCCACCCCACTGCCATCCCGCCCTTGACAAAAATGGCCAATTTCGCTAAAATATCGACACTTAAAAATGAACAATAAGCAATCCGCCAACTGGCGGACAATTGGCAAATCGGTTGTTAATTGCTCATTGTTAATTGCTATTTAATCGTATGACGCAAGAAACCGTCACCTACAAGCCAGGAATGGTGGTAAAGGTATTCCAAAAAATTAAAGAAACCAACACGAAAGGTGAAGAAAAAGAACGTCTCCAGGCCTTTGAAGGCACCATTATTGCCGCTAAACACGGCAGCGAAGCGGGGGCTACCATCACCGTGCGTAAAGTAACTGACGGTGTAGGAGTGGAGCGCATCTTCCCTCTTCGCTCTCCCATGATCGACCACATCGAAATTGTTCGTGTCTTCCAGGTACGCCGCGCCAAACTGAACCACCTCAAGGGCGAGTTTAAGAGAAAGATGAAGGAAGTGAAGAAATAAGATTTAGACAGATTTAGTGAGGATTTAAAAAGATTGTAAAACAGAGCCCAAAGGCTCTGTTTATTTTTTGTCGAAAGCACGGTAGATTAATGTGTGCACAGTAAGCCCGACTATACCCGCGCTGATACAAAGCACGGCGAGTGAGGCGAAACCAAGTGGCACTGGCATATGCAGCCGAATCGGCAAAAAAATAATAAACAACGCTACACTCAAGGCAGCATACGACAACCAGTACCTCGTCTTCTGTTTCGAGGTTTTCTCCTCGCCTTTTTTTATCGTTTCGCCTTGATGCATAATCGCCCAAAGCGCAACTATCACTCCTCCCACCATCGAACTAAGTTGCTGCAAAATATCATAGACCCATACTGGATGCGAGCGAAAATACACGAGCGACCGCACCCAAGGTACTGTCACGAGAAAATTGGATGACTTGTGAGTAAATGCATCCCAAAAAATATGACAAAAAATCCCAAACAAGGCCGAAAGAATAAAAACTGTAATTGAAGTTAGTGAATGTAGTGAGTGTCTCTTTGCCGCATAGGCGCTATACCGCCCATCAAAAGGCTTCGGCATATGTGCTATAAGCAGATTCTTTACTAAGAACTCCCACAAACAAAAAACAATGAAAACCAATGGCAAATCAAAAATAAAAACGCCCACGAACGAATGTCCAATCTGGTCAATCGGACGTAAGCGTAAAAAATATTCGAAGTCGGGTGCCATACAGCCGATAATGGCCGCTGGCACATAAAAATATTTTTTAGGAATCTTGGCAAACGGAAGTACTATTGCCGGATGAGAAAACGTGAATGGCATACTCGCTCGCCAGAAATCTTTTAATCTTTCAATCTTCTAATCTTTTATAAATATCTCCCCGTCCAACTCTTTTTACTATTTTCTCGGACCTTCCGAACCACCCTCTGGCCACTCGTCGCCTTCTGAATACTCAGCATTTTCAGCAATACTATCTAACCATCTATACGTTCCAATGGTGCGCTCGGCTTGATATATTTCTTCCCGTGTCGCCTCTTGAAACTGTTGTAAGACAGCACGCAACGAAGTCTCGGGAAGTGTATCCGCGCTACCATCGTCGAGTAGATCAGAAACATGGAGAGCTTCGCGATTATCGAAAATTTTTCTTGCTAACTCTAATAACTTTTTACCCCCTGCCTCATTGTAATTTGTCTTATATGATGGTGAAAAAGTCTCGTTCCAAAAATAAGTCATGAATTGAGTAAAGTTGGCGTAACTTCGCTTTAGCTGGGAAATTACAGTTGTGACCGCGTAAAAAGAAAATCCAAATTCTTCTGCCAACGAAGACCACGTCACCTGATTCTCTGCCGACATAGTGGAACTAAAAAATAATTAACATTATAAATATCTTCCGGTCCAACTCTTTTTATTTTTTTTGAGTTCTTCCGGCGTCCCGGCCGCAATTACCTCACCGCCGCCCTTACCACCCTCCGGCCCCATGTCGATCACATAGTCGCTACAGCGGATTACGTCGATGTTGTGCTCGATGATGAGCACTGAGTTACCTTTATCAACAAGCTGCATGAGCACCTGCAGCAAACGTTTGGTATCTTCAAAGTGCAGACCGGTGGTTGGTTCGTCGAGAATGTAGAGTGTCTTGCCGGTGGAAGCACGAGAAAGTTCCTGGGCAAGTTTAATACGCTGCGCTTCACCGCCCGAAAGACTCGTAGCCGGTTGACCGAGTTCCACATAGCCAAGCCCGACTTCGCGCAGCACATTCAATTTTTCGGAAATGTTTGGAAATTCACGGAAGAATTGATACGCCTCTTCCACCGTCATCTTGAGCACATCCGCGATGTGTTTGTTGTGGTATTTTATTTCCAACGCTTCTTGGTTATAGCGCAAACCATTACACTCATTACATTCCACGAATACATCGGCTAAGAACTGCATGGGAATACGAATGTACCCATCTCCCGCGCAGGCCTCGCACCGCCCGCCTTTCACATTAAAGCTAAATTTGCCTGCGTCATAATTACGCATTCTGGCTTCGGGTAAACCGGCAAATAAATCGCGAATGAGAGTAAAGATACCGGTGTACGTGGCGGGGTTCGAGCGTGGGGTACGGCCAATTGGTGTTTGGTCGATGGCAATAACTTTGTCAATATTGTTGATGCCCTTGATACCTTTGTGCGCTCCCGGCTCGTCTTTGGCACGATAAAAATATTTAGACAACGCTTTACCTAAAATGTCGATGATCAGGGTGGACTTACCAGAGCCCGACACACCCGTCACCGTGACAAGTTTGCCGAGTGGAATTTCCACATCAATATTTTTAAGATTGTTCGCCTTGGCACCCATGATAACGATAGATTTACCGTTCTCTTTTTTTGCCGCGCTGGCACTTTTTTTGGCGGGCTTTTTGCCACGCAATTCTTTGGCAATATCAACTTTGCCCGACAAGTATTCGGCAGTGATGGATTTTTTGTTTTTCTTGAATTCACTTAATGTGCCTTCGGCAATCACCTCACCGCCGTATACGCCGGCACCAGGGCCGACATCAAAGAGATAATCGGCTTCCGCCATCATGGCAGGGTCGTGCTCCACGACGATGACGGTATTACCGAGATCGCGTAAATATTTCAGTGTTTCAATGAGTTTTTGATTGTCACGTGGGTGTAAACCGACTGACGGTTCGTCGAGAATATAAATGACTCCGGTGAGTCCTGCAGAGAGTTGTGAGGCAAGACGAACACGAGTCACCTCACCGCCCGAAAGCGTGTTCATAGATCGGCTGAGGCTGAGATACCCGAGGCCGACGTCCGAGAGATTTTGCAGACGCGGAATAATTTCTTTCATGATGGGCTCTACAATTTTGGCCGCGGTTGTTTCCGATGGTGTTTTACCAACCGACGATTTACCTTTTGGAGATAGTCTGGTTTTGATCGTTAACAAACACTCATCCACGCTCATGGCCGCGGCATCAGCAATGGTGAATTCGGCAATACGCACGGCAAGTGATTCCTGACGCAACCGTTTACCTTGGCAAATCGGGCAGATGCGTTCACGCATGTACTGTTCGATTTCTTTGCGGACATACTCGGACGTTGTTTCAAGGTGTTTTTGCATGAGATCCGGAATCACACCAGCGAACGTGGCTTTTTTACCGTCCACATCGTACTCAGTGCCATCGGTACCATAGAAAACTAAATCCATTACTTTGGCAGGTAGCTCGGCCACGGGGGTGTGCACCGAAAAGCTGTGACGTTCCGCTACTTTGGCCAAGATTTTTTGGTACCAACTTTGATTGCCGGTAATACGCGTCCAAGGCTGAATCGCGCCCTCAGCGAGCGTGAGTTTGGTATTTGGCACCACCAGCGCTGGGTCAACTTCCATGGTGACACCAAGCCCGGTACAGCGTGGACACGCTCCATAGGGGCTGTTAAAGCTGAAGCTGCGGATATCGAGCGCGGGCATGGTGCGTCCACATTTAGGACACAAGCCGACTGTGGAAAAAATATCTTCACGACCGTCATAGGCGAGCTTAACCAAACCATTGCTTAAATCTTCGGCTACTTCCACCGCTTTGGTGGGGTCTTCTTTTTTAATATCGACAATTTTACCAATAAGTAGGTCGACCGTGTATGGCTGATTTTCTCGAAATGTATATTCCGCCAAATCATTGATTCGCATTTCTTCACCATTCACCATAACACGTTCGTAGCCGGAGCGTTCTACGGATTCGAGTAATTGCTTTTTATCTACCACTGCGTCGCGCACCAACGGTGAATACACACTAACTTCTTTGTGTTTACGCGCCAAAGCACGAGCCCGCTCCACAATCTCACCAACAGAATATTTTTCAACCGCCTCATGACATTCGGGGCAATACTGCGTGCCGACGCGCGCGAAGAGTAGGCGCAGATAATCGTAAATTTCCGTTGTCGTACCCACCGTTGAGCGGGGATTTTGGGTGGAAACCTTCTGATCAATTGCAATCGTCGGCGACAAACCGTCGATAGAATCAACATCCGGCTTATCTTGCACATCCATAAACTGCCGAGCAAAACTCGACATGGATTCGGCATAGCGACGTTGGCCTTCGGCGTATACAGTATCGAACGCCAGCGATGATTTGCCGGAACCAGAAAGACCCGTAATAACCACTAGTTTATTTTTGGGAATGTCGACCGAAACATTCTTAAGATTATGAACTCTGGCGCCTTTGATGATGATAGCGTCTTTCATACAATCGCTTGTAATTTATTATTTGGGAATGCAGTCGCCTACTCCCTGATCGACGTTGGAATTTGCATTATACTGATCGTGGGTACCCCTCATCCAACATATAAAGCCAGCCGCACAATCGGCAGTGGTGTAACATAGGGTACTGCCTTCGCGCGCACTCGCTGGTTGATCCAGATGGCAGAAACATGGGTGGTCGGCGTCTTTTTCATCACATGTTTTATTAGCGTCCGAAATCTTGCACACATACAGAGGGTTGTTTTCACTATAATCCCCCACTGGTTTATCGCTACCGATGCAATCCACGTTGGATTTGCAACTCTCTCCTTCACCGTGCAGTTTGCTTTGGGCGACGGCACAAAACTTCATGCCGTTCAAAACAGTGCTGCGGCATTCAAGCCCTTCAAGACAATCTTTATTTTCTCGGCATGGAGATCCTTGTTTTTTGTCTGTGCAGAACCATGCGCCGTTTTCACTAAAAAGACCTGGCCCGGTCACTCCTTCCACGCAAGCGAGCCCACCTTGGCAGGTACCGGGTGAACAACTGACTTCGTCATTCGGGCAGGCGCAAAGCGAACCAGACTTGCCATCAGTGCAAAAACCTGCTTCATTAGTTATTAAACTAAGCCCTTTTGCTGGCAAACAAGATTTTGAAACGCATTGTTCGTTTTTATCACACATCGCACCGTTTGGCAAGTCTTTGGCTGGGCGCAGACAGATACCCTGTGCCCCGGACTGTTTAATATATTCATACAATGACACAACCGCCCTGCCGCTTGATTTGATACCACTCCACGCAGCAATACCGCCCCCCTTTGTCACATCCCAACAGCCTACCGGTGATTCAGCCGCTGCCACCGAACATACTCCCACCACAGTTGCACCGACTTTCCAAGTCATAAAACTGGCTGCTTTGCCCCCTGTCCAGGTAGCTGCAGTTTTTACGGCTTCAGCGGCACCAGCAAACGAACCACCGGCTGGAATAGTTACAAGTACCCCAGTAAGCCCGACTAAACCAGCACCAAACACGTTCAGTGCCTGCACTAATGGAGGATTCTTGGCGCCGATACACGCAAGACCTCCGTTACACTCGGCATCTGTTTTACACAACGCTCCTTCGTTTCCACCTTGATTGATAGGTTTAACCAGATACGCCTGTGGCAAACGTAAATTAACGAGAGCTGGATTAATGGTGTTTAAAATAAAATAAGAAGTATATGCCAGCACCATGCCAATAAGAGCGTTGACGATACGATGTTTGGCCGATGTAATACTCTCGGCATTACCACCGGACGTGAGCCACTGTGCACCTGCCACCACCATCATGGCAGCGGCCAGAATGGAAACAATCCCGAGAATAAATTTGTAAATTGTTTGTAAGTAATCGCCGATGGTAAGAAATTTATTTTTCCCGGCAATAGAGATACTGGTAATGGTGACATTGGCGGGCAGACACTTGCCGTACCCGCTCGGGCAGGCGTCTTTATCTTCCACCCAACCGTCGCCGATAACTTTTTTATCTTCGGACGTAAGGTTGTCGATATCTTTGCGGAGCAAATCCGCGCGCATCTTTTCACACTCATCGTATTTCCAACAAATCGGGTTTGGTGCCGTGGTACTCTGGTCAGCCGCCCAGGTTGGGAGCGATAGTGTAACCAAAGTGGAAAGCAATAAAAATACGAGTAATATTTTTTTATATATCATATGAAATTTATTGCGCGTCTAAAAATCGTTTCCAAATATCGTAGGGAATGGCACCTTCTACCTTTTCGCCATTTACGAAAAAGGTAGGTGTACCTCTCACCCCCGCTGCCACGCCAGCCAAAAAATCCCGGTTCACTATAGCTTTGGTGTTCGACTCGTGCATACACGCAATTACTTTGTCCGCATCAATGCTCAGCCGCTCCGAGAGATTGCGAATCACGTCTTCGGTCAGCGGGTACGGTATAGAGCTTTGTTCGTTGAAGAGCACATCTGAGAGTTCCCAGTATTTGCCTTGTTTGCTGGCGCAATAAGCTAGATAGCTTAAATCGGTAGCACCGGGATGAAACGAATCGGAAGGAGGAAAAAAACGCGCGATGATATGGACTTTATTGTGAAAAAACGCATCAATCTGCCGCACGACTGGCGCCGCAATTCTACAATTCGGACATTTAAAATCAACAAACTCGACAATGGTAATGGGCGCGCCTATTCGCCCGAGCATAGGGCTGTCCACGGTTTCCAAAGCCGCGCGATCGATCGTGCCCGTACCGCCGAGCCCGTTAACGGAGGTAAAATTACCAGGAATTTCTTTGACAAAATCAGGGGCGATGCCGTGACTAATTTGCCACCAATATTTAATGGTAGTACCAATAACCACCGCGACCCCCACTACCACCACTACACCGAGCGTAATGAGCACGATTCCCCACCATCGGTGGTACCATGGCGACCGAGGTGGATTATTAGCTTGATAAAACATATCGAGTCAACTCCACGAGAGAGCATGAATACACAATAACCAAAAATAGTATACCATATAATATATACTGATGGTAGACAGCTTATTATTGACACGAACCGCTCCCTATGCTATACTTTCGGTATTGTCATTTTCGAAAAACATGTCTTTGTATGAAAGAAACCATTCTTAATAGTATCGTTATCGTGCTCGGCGTGTTACTTATTGTCGTCGTATTGCTGCAGCAAAAAGGCTCTGGTTTGGGCGGCGTTTTCGGCGGTTCCAGCAATATCTATAGCACGAAACGTGGTATTGATAAAATTCTCCATTACACCACTATTGCAACCAGCGTACTTTTCTTCGGCTTTTCACTCGCTCGATTACTCGTTTAAAGACAAGCTTTCTTCGTTCTTTAGAGTCTTCTTCAATTATTAACGTCCCGTGATGAAGTTTTCTACCCTTTTTTCACGTGTGCGAAAATCGCCTGCTACTACGCGTCGCACTGAACTCGATATTCTCTTACTCAAAAGTGTTCGTCGCCACAGCATACCAAATTGGCGACAAGCTCGTTATATTTCTAAATTACTTTCTGCTCAGGAACGATATGTTGTGCTCACGGCACTTGGCATCGCAGCCGCAATGCTTGTAGTAATGGTCGTCGGTTTTTTTTCTCGGCACCTCTTTTCGGTACCGGCCGCTGGCGGTGAATACACCGAAGCGCTTGTCGGGCAGCCAAAATTTATTAATCCCATATTTTCTTCGGCCAATGATGTCGATGCCGATATTACCTCACTGGTATATGCTGGCCTTTTCCGCTACAACGGCGCGGGCGAGCTTGAGCCGTACCTAGCAGACTCGTATACGCTTAGTTCCGACAACAAAGTCTACACCGTACACATACGCCCAAACCTCACATGGTCCGATGGTCAGCCGCTTACCGCCGATGATGTTATATACACGTTCGAACTGATCCAGAACCCCGAAGTGGCGAGCCCGCTTTTGCCTTCGTTCCAAGGTGTTAAGGTGGAAAAAATCGACGAAGAAAATATCACCTTTACCCTTAAAAGTCCATTTGCTCCGTTTTTACACAGCCTGACCGTTGGCATCATTCCCACGCACATTTGGCAAGATTACGCGGCCAACACAATACGTTTGGCTAAAAATAATTTGCAGCCAGTAGGCGCTGGTCCGTGGCAATTTGCCAAACTCACCAAAGATGCCGGTGGTGTTATTCAAACCTACACGCTTACCGCGAACCCAACCTTTTTTGGAACCAAACCATATTTTAAAACCGTTCAGTTCAAATTTTATAACGACTATAACGGAGCGACTGACGCTCTGCGCGAACAGCAAGTCAGCGCGCTCAGCTTTTTACCACATGATCCAAAAAACAAATTGAGCAATCGGATCGCTGATTTTTTCTCATTGAACTTGCCACAATATACCGCCTTATTTTTTAACCAAACTCAGACTGACATCTTGAAGGACGCTGCGGTGCGCGCCGCGCTCGCCGAAGCTATCTCTAAAGACGACATCGTGAACCAAGTGCTGGACGGAAACGGCAAACCAATTGATGGTCCGCTGGTGCCTGGAAGTATTGGCTATTCCACCAGCAGCAAAAAAATTGAGTACAATCCCACCGACGCGGAAAGCGCGCTCGACAAAAAATGGCCACGCCTTTCACCGGAAGATTACTTTAAAACCCGTCACGATTCACTGCTCAAAGAATACACCGATGTGATCAACAACACATCCTCCACTGCTTCGGGCGAAGAGCCGACCGTGGTGGCCACATCGACAATTGAAGATCAGATTGCCGTTACCGTACGGCGCGAAATGAACCCAGACCAACCATACTTCCGTAAAAGTAAAGATGGTACAATTTTGAGCCTAACGATCACCACCGCGGACACCCCAGAATATATCAAAATCGCCAATAGCATTGCCGCTGCGTGGCGAAAGATAGGTGTCGTTGCAGGCGTACAGATTATCAACAGCAGCCAGATCTCTCACCAAGTGCTACGTAACCGTTCTTTCCAGGTATTACTCTATGGAGAATTGGTGGGGCTTGATTCTGATTTATTCCCGTTCTGGCACTCATCCCAAGTTTCCTATCCTGGTCTCAATATTGCCGAGTACAGCAACCGCACTGTCGACAAACTACTTGAAAATGCTCGTGAAACGATTGATACCACCGCCCGCGCTGAATTATACAAAAAGTTACAAGACACACTTACCAACGATTTGCCGGCTGTGTTTCTCTATCAACCCACCCACACCTTTGCGGTCAGTAAAGATATTCACGGTGTGACACTTGGACCTTTGGACTCACCCACCGATCGATACGCTTCGTTTTCGACGTGGTATACCAAGACCAAGTGGCAATGGAAATGAGTGTAGTTTAGAGTCATATGGTTTATCGTTACCTATGAACTATGAACTCCGAACTATGAACTAACACCTAACACGCGGACGTGGCGGAACTGGTATACGCGTACGTCTCAGAAGCGTATGGAGCAATCCTTGGGAGTTCGAGTCTCCCCGTCCGCACCAAATTCATAAATCGCTCTTCAACTTATCTTCTTTTAAGATACGTGTTGCGGCCTGTCTCGGGTCGCATGTGGAGTTTAATATATAGTATATGGCAGAACCTACTGCTCACCCCCTTTCCGCCGCCGCCAAAAACGGACGGCAACGAAAAACATACCGTACGACGCGAACAACGCGTCATACCGCACCTGCGCCCACCACCATGGGAGCACCATCTGACCGACCCTATCGTCCGGTCTCATTTCAGATACCTCGCTTAGGGCAACACCCCTTCGGCACTCCAGCCATAAAAGAAACAAAGCTGCGAGTGGCCGTCCTTGGTGGCCTTGAGGAAGTAGGTCGTAATTGCACGCTCGTAGAATACGGTAATGACATTATCATTATCGACATGGGGCTTCAGTTTCCCGAAGAAGACATGCCGGGCATTGACTACATCATCCCGAACATGAATTATTTGAAGGGAAAAGAAAAAAATATTCGCGGCGTTATCATCACGCACGGCCACTACGATCATATTGGTGGTATCCCCCATCTCATTCCAAACCTAGGCAACCCGCCTATCTATGGTTTGCCCATGACGAATGGGATTATTAAAAAACGTCAAGAAGATTTTAAAGGCGTACCTCCGCTTAAGCTTATCAACGTGAGCAACAAAGATCGTTTACGCCTTGGCGCGTTTGATGTTGAATTTTTTCACGTTAACCACAACATTCCGGATTCAATCGGTGTGGTAATCAAAACACCGGAAGGCGCGATTGTGCATACGGGTGACTGGAAATTCGACTACCAGCCGGTTGGCGAGTTGCCGGCTGATCTGCAAAAAATCGCACGCGTAGGCGACGAAGGTGTGCTCGCCCTGCTTTCGGACTCCACCAGCGCCATGCAAACTGGCCATCAGATTTCCGAATCGGAAATCGGCCAAACAATTGAATCAATTGTGGAAAAAACCGAAGGTCGTCTCATTGTGGGCATGTTTAGCTCACTGCTCTCCCGTATCAAACAGCTCATTGAAACCGCTGAAAAACACGGCAAAGTCGTAGCGCTCGGTGGCTTTAGTATGAAGAGCAATATTGAAATCGCCAAGGAGCTCGGCTATATGAAGTTTAATCCGAAAACGTTGGTTGATATTCGGAATATCGAAAAATATCCACCGAACAAAGTAGTCATTATTTGTACCGGCGCCCAAGGTGAAAAAAATGCTACCCTGATGCGCATCGCGACCGGCGAACACCGCGACGTGCACCTCACGCCTGGCGACACCGTCGTCTTCTCGTCGTCGGTTATTCCCGGCAACGAACGCACGGTGCAGCGCTTAAAAGACACCTTGTATCGCAAAGGCGCAGAGGTAATTCACAACGACATGATGGACGTGCACGCCGGTGGCCACGCTAAATCGGACGATGTAAAGCTCATGATAAGCTTGCTCAAGCCAAAATATTTCGTGCCTATCCACGGCAACCACTACATGCTCCACCTCAACGCTCGCGTCGTCACCAGCACCGGCTTCCCCAAAGACCATGTCTTTATCTGCGACAATGGACAAGTAATGGAATTTAAAGCAGGTAGTGGAATTCTCACCCGGGAGAAGCTCCCTGCCGACCATGTGTTCGTCGATGGCCTCGGCGTCTCCGATGAAACCAACGTGGTGTTGCGCGATCGGCAAGTACTCGCTGAAGATGGCATGGTAGTGGTGATTGCCACCGTGGACAGTAAGTCGGGGAAGCTCATTCAAAACCCCGACATCATTTCCCGCGGCTTCGTGTACCTCAAAGAACACAAAGAGCTGATCGAAGATTTACGTCATCGTGTAAAAAAGATGGTTATTGAATCCGATCCGCTTTCCTGGCCCGATACCAATAACATTCGCAACAAGATTCGTGATTATGTCGGTCAATTCTTGTTTACCAAGACGGAAAAACGACCAATGATTCTCCCGGTCGTTATCGAAGTCTAACAAAAACCCGAGCCGCGGCTCGGGTTTTTTATTGCCACACCGTATCGTGAGGTATATACTATCGCCAACAATCACAAATCTTTAATCTTCAATCTTAAATCTAAAGTTATGAACATTCACTTCTACGGCCTGTGGCCCGAACTCGTCAGCTACACCAAAGAAAAAATGCGCGGATTGCCCTGTACAATCACTACCGAGAAT
>CAYTPE010000023.1:0-17548 GCA_964439885.1 uncultured Gammaproteobacteria bacterium | reverse complement strand
GGCTGACCTGCTGCTTCAGCGCATCGACTTCGGCCTGCAGCGGCTTCAGATCGGCGCAACCGGCCAGCATGCCCAGAGACAACACGGCCGCGGAGGCCTTCAGTACTAACGCAGTCTTCATGTAATACCCCTTTTCGTTCGTGAGTTTCATCCGTTCGTTTATTTCATGAGTCATGTCCTTTCCTTTCACCAGAGCATCCACAACATCTTTGGTGCTCATAAACCGCACTTGCTTGATGCTTAGAAATAGTCGTTTGCCGATTTCGGTGAGGACAGGGTCAAAATGGTACAGGGCTTGCGAAACAAACTTCTTTCGCAATTCTTTGAGGTGCGCGGCATCGCGCATCGCGGCAAACACGGCCAGTTCGTGCTTCGTGAGTTTAAGTTCTTTCTCGTACTTTCTACGTTCGTCAAGATCTTTCGCCAACGATGCGTTAAGCTTCTTTAGCTCAGCTTCCGAATCTGTCGCCAATAAGCCCTTCAGACGCTCAAGAATTTTATCATACGTTAAAATTGGATCTTCATAATCGCGAGTAATCCAGTAAAAATTTCGCTCGTGTTTTTTGATAAGCGAATCAAGCCGTGCGTCTTCTGTGCAAGCACCACTATCCCCTGCCGTTAGAATTTGTTTCCAGTTTTCATTCTCTCCGATGGTGGTGGCGAGCGCAAGCAACGCCTGACGCTCAATGGTGGCAACCATTGCCGATGGCTGTTTGGTGAGTGCGTTGAGAACAGTGCTTATTTTGACCGGATCCGTAATTCTTTTTTCTATAATCGCATACAGCTCACCATTCAGATCGTCTTCCATAGTCCACACCGAACCGTACGATGCGTACACTTGTTTGTAATGTTTCTCAAACTGCGCGTACATTTTTGCCAGCTCCCTGTTGGTTGTTTTACCAGAAACCTTTTTCCCCGCCGCTATGGCAAACGCGACAAATTTTTTTCCAAAGCCTTCCTGCTTTCTCACTAATGTTGCGTAAAGCTTAGGATTTTTCTTTACTTTATTCGCGATAACTTTTCCCGCACTAGTATGAGCTTTGGTATTTTGAAAACAAAACATGATATTACCTTGAAAAAAGATGACAATATCTTTAAGCGCGACGCCGACGAATTTTTTCATCTCTTTACACACCGATTCCATGGACATGTAGTTGGGGAACGGACTCATGCGCTGCCGCTGGCTCATGAGCGACCAGCGACCCTGTGTTTGTTTTTTTGTGTGAGTCATAGATGGGTAAGGTTCGAGATCTCTTTGTTAAATTGAGTAAAATTTTTGTACAAAATAGTATTGACCGCGAGCTCCTGAGCGGGCTTCAAATTACTTTCTTGATCATCGGTATAGACAACGCGAGTGGGGTCAGTAACGTGATACCAAGCGAATACTTTTTTTAATGTTTCACGGCTTGCCTTGGGCAGATTATATTCCCATGTATTAATAACATTACTCTTACCGAACACTTTATTCAACTCGGGAAATTGGTGATTAATATCAGCGAATTGCCCGCGCGTGTTTTTACTGAGGAGTATTACAGGAATATTTTTTCTCAGCGCCTTTACAATCTGGAGCACTGGTCTATTCAGCCCCATTAATCCATAATGGATCTTTTTCATTTCCTGCACGGTAAGTGGTATGTTTAATTCTTTTAACGCCGCAGCCCACGCCTCTGCTTGTGTAATATGCTTAATCGCGGCCATATTAAAATACTTGGTATAGAGCACGTCATACAAATCACGCCACTCACGTTTATATTTTTTTGCCAAATATCGGCAAGTATCCGGGTACCCACCGGTAATACACACGCCATAGGCGTCGAAGATCGCGAGTTGGATGTGAGGCATATACAATTTATATTTTTCTTACTATACCTTTTGCGGCATCCACCTCTACCATATCCCCTTCCTTGAGGACCTTTGTAGCAATTTTTGTACCGGTCACGCACGGAATTCCAAATTCCCTGGCGGCGATAGCTGCATGGCAGGTTATACCTCCCTCATCCGTTACAACTGCCACAGCCTGTTTCATTATAGGCACAAACAATGGGTTTGTCATGACGGTGACCAAAACATTGCCGGAATTAAAATTAACAATTTCATCATTTGTCAAAATTATCTGCACACGCCCTCGCAACGATGCAGCCCCGCTGCACGCCACCGAACCGGCGAATTGTTTAACTTGCAGATCGGGATTGCGCGAATCGAAGTGAAAGCTTTGTTTGCTAAAAAATTCGTTTAGTGACACGCCGGTGTATACACTATTCATTATATAAATATATCCACGTGACCGCACGGTGAGTTCTTCTGAACGTGGTATAAAAGATGGATCAATCAGCATTCTCTCAATCTCATCGAACGTGACAAACGGCGCGTAGCCAGTTGGTAGTTTGCGTGTTGTAAGTAATACCTTCGCTTCTTCGCGCCAATATTCAACTAATTCCTCAATAGCGCCTTCCGACCGCTTGCGTGCTTCAATAAGACGGCCGAGAATTATAGGCGCCTCCAGAGGAAGGCGCACAACCAATTTTTGTGCCCATTGTTCTTGCGGCAACAAATAACTTACCGTGTACCATGGATACATTTCGGCTGACATTTCTTTTATCCGCTTAAAAATGGCGGCATCGCCGTATGTTTTTTCCACACGTATCTTCGCGAGCAGCTGGCGCAGTTCAGTGACTACAACTACAAAATGCTGAACCACTCTCTCGCTCAAAGCAGAACTGTTAGCATTGATCACAGCTTCGATAAAGGCATCAGACTCCTCAACCAGACGATATGTTTCAAGTAAGCGACCATTAAAATAACTCAGTTGGTTAGGAACACCACAACCAAAAATTTCAATAAGACGCGGATTCATCAGCACAGACCACCATTGCGCCCAGGCTAATGTATAATCTCGTGTCCATACTACTTTTATTTCTTTCATAATTCTAATTAATTTTTTTCACAATCCCCTTTTCGGCATCCACCTCTACCATATCGCCGTCTTTAAACACATCCGTTGCAATCTTCGTGCCAATCACGCACGGCTTTTTGAGCTCACGCGCCACGATAGCCGCGTGACACAGCATACCGCCTTCATCGGTCACAAAGGCTGTCGCGCGCTTCATGATGGGCAGATAGCTCGGGTCGGTCATCGAGGCGACGATAATATCACCGTCGGCAAATTTCGCCATATCAGCCCTCGTGTGCACCACGCACACCTTGCCCGACACATTACCATGGAACGCTGCAACCCCCTTCACTTCATGCACATCGCTCACTTTGGCATCACTGAGCGACAAACCTTTATTTCGAATTGCTTCACGCGCCGCATCACCGGTATATATTTCTACTCGGTTGCCCGGCCACTGATTCATATAGCACAACTTTTTGCGCTCATTGAGTTCCTCGGGAGTTGGTAGTTGATTACCTTGATTAATATACGCGATCATTTCGGAATCAATCACATATTGCAGCTGTTCAGCCGTATACTCTGGCACTATATTTTCCGCCATCCACTTCGTAAAACGAGGAATAAATTCCATTTCACCACGCTTGTACACTGTTTCGCCGCGATGACGAATACGATTGAGCAGTTCCTCATAGTGTGGTCGTAGCTCTGGTCGCAGTACATCAATCACGTCCATAGAATCCATACAGGCGTAATCGACCATGATAATTTTATGGTAGAAATCGTAAAATTTCAAAATGGTTTTAAGCGTATACGTGCTTGGGTCTTCTTTCATAAACTCGTCGTATTCAGCTACCGCCGCGTCAAATGCCGGATACTCCACGCCTAAATCGATTTCACCGTGATTCACTCGTTCCAAAAAAGTACTACTCACCCGTTGCCGATCGCCGGCGAGTTGGAAATGATAATACGCTCCATTTTCAATAATGGCGGGAAATTCCGCGAAGGCGACGCCATAAAACGAAGCAAATTTTTCTGAAAGCATCGCGTCTATCACGGATGTAATACCGAGCAAGGTATACTCGCGACGATGACGTTCGTAGTGAGGTAAAGACATATAATTCTTAATCTATTTTTTTAACCACTCCACCTGTGGCATCCACTTCCACCATGTCGCCGTCTTGGAGCGCTTTTGTGAGTGTTTTGATGCCGACGATACAAGGAATTTTGAGCTCTCGGCTCACAATGGCAGCGTGGCACGTAATACCGCCATCTTCGGTAACAATCGCCGCCGCTTTTTTCATCGCCGGCACAAGCGACGGGAAGGTCGTGTGAGCGAGCATAATATCACCGACTTGCATTTTACTCATTTCTTCCGGAAGATTCACAATCTTCACTCTCCCCTTGGCCGAACCGGGGCAGGCGCAAGTGCCGCGCAGCTCTGATGCAACCTGCACAACTTCTTTTTCGAATGTATGTTTGGCCAGAAAAGCATGGGCGCGATCACCGACATAAATCGTCACTTTTCCGCGCCGCATAGCCAGCACGCTACATTTTTGCCGTTCGTTCACCACATGCGGATCGAGCGTACCGCGCCGGAGCGTGGTCACAACCTCGTCCGGGGTAAGATACTTTACCTGCATCACCGTGGCCGCGACACGTTTGGCAACTTCTTTCAAAATGAGGTCGCGCGCAAAGCCGCCGCGATAGAGGCAATCTTTACGCAAACCCTTGAGATAAATAATTTCTTGAGCGATCGTAAAGTAGCGCCACATGGGCTCGGTAATACGCAACTGACGCCGATACTTTTTTTGTTCACGAACGACAGTATTTTTTTGTGCGGCAAACCCACGCAGCTTCTCGGCCACATCTATCTTTTCTCGCGCCAAACCCGCCAGCACCTGCACATAATAATCCAGCGTATACGCCGGGCCATTGTACGTGTAGGGTACCCAGCGCCATTCTTTGTAATGTGCCATAATGAGCTTTTGTGACGATGGGGAAAATCGGTTCCACGCCCGTGCTATCGTTTCGATAGGTTCCCGTTCCAACAGGCGCCATGTTACCGTGTCGGCGGCGAGCGCTTCGGTAAGTTTAAGCAGAGCGATTTCTTCGGCGCGAGCCAAGCTTTCGTGCGGTGGTGTGGTGAGAATACTGAATACTTCGGCAGCGTTTTCAGCTCGTTTGAGTGCGGTGATCTGTGTCTGCAAAAAATTGAGCAAATAGGAAGAAAAAATCTCCCCGTCCGAATCGAGAAACCACGTGGTCGGCAGCGACTGTCCGTGGCCAATACGCTGCCACGACAAAATACGTTTATACAGACGAATGAGTTCTTCATTGCTACACGCGCTCAAATTTCTTTTTTCGATGCGACGCGCTTCGGCGAAATATTTTTTATTATTCGCGATGCTGGCTTTGTGCAGCGCTCTTATTTTGTTTGGTCGGCTCAGTACGAGTGCGAGCGTGTGCTGCAGATACGCGCGTAATTCATGCACGGGAAAATAGGTACCGGTGTTGTCGCCGTTTTCCTGCACCCACAGGCCCTTGGTAAGATACGTTTTGCCGAGCAGCTTTTTCTGGCTTTCAAAAATCAAACTTAAAACCGGATACGGCATCTGATAATCGCACCGCTTGATGTCAAAATTTTTTCGCCAGATATGTTTCATAAACCCTGGTTTACTGCAATTTGGTAATGCGCCCGCTCGAGGCATCCACCTCCACCATATCGCCATCTTTGAAGACACTGGTGGCGAACTTGGTGCCGGTGACACACGGAATCTCAAGTTCACGTGAGACAATGGCGGCGTGGCAGGTAAGCCCACCTTCATCGCTCACTATGGCGGCTGCTTTCTTCATCGCAGGCACAATTGCTGGCGTGGTGGCCACTGATACGAGTATATCGCCATAGTTCATCTTGGCCATTTCGGCCGATGTGTTGATAACACGAACCGTGCCGGTGGCGCGCCCTTTGAACGCGGGAGTACCATGTATTTCGTTGACGGAGGAGCTTGCTGCGTGCGCGCTTTCCAACACCACATTCGTCGCAGCAAGTTTTTTGGCCTCTTCGCCCCACAGCACCTGTACTATACCACCTTCTCGCGGGACGCAAAAATGCGCGTCGTAGATACTATTGACCGCATCAATGTCTAACGGCTCTTTGCCAACCAGCGTACGTTTAATCAGATCGAGGGGCATGGAACGAACTTGATTGAGCGACACCGTTAGCCGATGAGCGAGCTCGCGTTGTAATTTTTCCACGTGATAATACGCTTTACTTTGGTAATCTTTGCGGCGCGGTTTGGCCCACACAAGCTTCCCGGCCAACTTGAGAATCATGGCTTCGAACTCACTTGGGCGCAGCCGTTCATATTCCTGCTGAAACTCTACCGCGTACCTTGTTTTTCTGTGCGCGATTTCTGCCAGACGCTTCGCGGGTTCTATACCACGATGTACATAGTCTTGAATAAACTCCAAAAATTGTTGCTCAGTAAAGGCCGGGCCACTGTATACATAGTAGACCCAAGCAAATCGCGTGGTGTGCGCTTTTAAACGACTGTAAAATTCTGGGTATGCGTGTGCTAACTGCGCGAGCGGCATCGCCACAACATCTGCTTTCCACGTGGACGAATCGAAATCGCGCACGAGCTCAAGCAGCGCAATTTCTTGCTCCTCGGCAAAAGAAGAGTGCTGCGGTGTGGTAAAAATTTCATACAAGCGAAGATACGCCGCTTCGGATGTTGTTTTGCGCTTTAAAATTTTTTTCAGATTGTCTTCGACAAATGAAAAATTTTGAAAATCAAGTATTGGCATCGTGACGCCAAGCGTGTACAGAGTGCTTTGACGCTCCATAAATTCCCGCAGCAATTCGACGATGCGCTCGTCGGTAAAATTTTTCACGTCGGCATTAAAAATTTCCGTTTCACTCCACTTCGTAAAGCTGTCTCCCCACGCGTTCGTTCGATCGATAATTGAGTCGACAAAATACATATCATGCTCGGTCTTTTGTACCAAAGCTCGGTGGGTTGCCTCCCACGTGGAAATGTCTCCATTATAGTGGATGGCGTTCTTGTGAGAAAAGATACCGATCAGGGGAGCAGGCACGCCAAGTAGTTCAGGAAATTTATGCATACTGCTCACCCAAATGAAATTACGAAAAAATGGCGAATTGAAATCCTGCGCCAAGAGTACCCATTTGTTATTTTGTTGCGTGTTATCGATCATACTTTTCTCACGGTTCCTGTGTTGGCATCCACCTCTACCAAATCGCCATCTTTAAAAACGCGTGTCGCGACTTTTGTGCCGATGACGCACGGTATGCCGAGTTCCCGACTCACAATCGCCGCGTGTGAGGTGACACCGCCCTGCTCAGTGACAATGGCGGCGGCTTTTTTCATTGCCGGAACGATGTCGGGATCAGTAGCGATTGAAACAAGGATATCGCCTACTTCCATTTTGCGCATTTCCTCAGCCCGAATAATTATTTTGACATGTCCGGTAGCGTGCCCGGGGCAGCCGACTTCCCCATGGAGTTCAGTAAGATTTTCATCCACGTCGTGAACGATTTCTCGAGCCAGAGCCTCGGCTTTTTCGCCCACATAGACCGCTTCGTAGCCTTTTTCCGTGTAATACACGCAGCCTTGAGCACGCTCAGCCAGTACTTTTGAGTCCGGATCGTGGCCCGTCAACGCGCTTTGCACTTCGGCACGAAGCATAAATTTTACCTGTTTGAGCGACAAGAATGTGCGACGCGAAATTTCTCGCAGCACCGCGTCCATGCTCTGCAGCGCCATCAGCTGCGCGTAGCGACGATAAATTTTTGTCACCATAAACGAGCCGAACACATCCAAAATCGCGTTCCACGTATCGCCGAGTTGTAATTGGCTTCGCAGCGCCGCTTTGCGCTCACCCGCCTGCTTCAAGTGCGCGTCCTGATCGGCAAGTAACGTCGCTGCCGGAATTCCGGTTTGTATAATTTCTTGGATATGACGCACGTAATCCTCAATCGTATACACTCCATCGACAAAAATAAATTTCGTATAAAAGTATTTGCGCCAGTGGGCACGAATCGCCTCTTGAATGGTGTCGGTGAGTAAACCAAAAATAGTCGATGGCTCTTTCTCTACAAAAAGTTGTTTCTGCGTTTCATCAGCCTCAATGCGCTCCACAATGCGGAGTAATTCCTGCTGTTCTTCGAACACCGGGGTGCGAACGGTTGTGTTCGTCAGGGTGACAAGATACGTATTGATGTTTTCTTCCGGTATACCCACCGAACGGAAATGCGCTTTGATACGGTTGGTAAAATTGGTATGGAACATATCGCTCGCGTTACCGATCCATACCCACGTATAAAAATCGTAATGCAGCTGATAATGACGATCGTACCACTGCCACAATTCATCGTTCGACAACGCCTTCAGATCGACATCGCGCAGTTCGCGAGCAAAACCACTGAGCGCGTCGGCCACGCGAATGATAGTATCGTTGATAGTACGGCCATATGCCGGATCGGCCACAATGCGATCTACGATGTGTTGCCCCACGTTAAACGAATCTTGCGTGCCAAAATAAAACCACATGTGAAACCCCTCGAACTTGGCCAACACTTTTTGATACGGGAGACCAGCTTGCTCGCCAAATCGTTCCACAAAACAATTGAATGGAATTTGAAAGAAAAACAAATCACTGCCTGGTATATCTTCTGCCAGCATCCACGGGTCGTTGTTGTTGAGATGTTTTGGAAGCATACTATAATTTTTTAACAATACCGTTTGTCGCATCCACCTCTACCATATCACCGTCCCGAAATACCTGTGTAGCGTTTTGGGTGCCTACCACGCAGGGAATCTTCAGTTCGCGTGAGACAATGGCGGCATGGCAGGTAACTCCACCCTCGTCGGTGACAATGGCAGCGCATTTTTTCATGGCTGGCACATAGTCGCTCGCTGTCATAGACGCTACCATAATTTCGCCTTGCTGAAAAGCGACGAGCGCGCTGATGTGTGATACCACACGAACCTGACCACGAATAATACCCGGATAGGCTGTCCTACCTTCCACCGTATTCGCCGGCTGGCGTTTGGCGGCAAAAGCGTTCTGGATCTTTTGCATGGTATCATCATCCTCGACAAACACATTATTATTGTTGTTGAAAATCGCGTAACGCGCCAAACGCTTCTGCACGACTGAACGAGGCATAACCGTACGCCGAGCCTTGAGTGACGCCAACACTTCGGCGCGCGTTAAATAGCAAACTTCTTTTATAGTAAGGTCGAGCGCTTGAGCGATACGCTCGAAAAGCGGACGAATATCGCATAGTCCCTCACGTCGAATATCGGTGCGATGCTCACGATAAAAACACACATCGTTCGCCAGGCGACACAACGCGCGAACACGTGAGTCGGCAATTGACGCGAGGACCGTTTGAAATTGTTTTTTATGTGCCGCGCTTTGGGCGGTTTGATTTTGCAATTCAGCACGCGCGCTTTGGGCTGAGTACTGCGCGAGCTGCTGTGCGAAATGATCCACCGTATACGGATCATCGCAAGGATTATAACACGGAAACCATTGCCATTTTTTGGCATGCCTTTTAAGCGTTTGTTCTTTATTGTTTGTTTTTAAAGCCGCTATCTTGAGAAGTTCATTATGCTCGCGCACGATCGCTGGTTTTTGGAGTGGTTTTGTTATTACGGCTATATCCTTCAGGCGGTCGCCCAACTTTTCCTTAAGCACACTATCGAGCACCGGATCGGTGATAAAAATATATAAATTATACGCGATAAAAGCAGCGTTGATTTGGGCAAAACGTAAATAATCGTGCGCGAGATCCCGCGAATGAACTTTTTGTGACGCGTATTTTTTACGCATGCGTTTGGTGAAGGTGTGGTACTTTTCAAAAATCGGCAGTGCTCGGCGCGTAAAGAAGTCAGCAATGGTACGTGAACGTTGAAGCCTCGTGGCAATTTTTTTGTTGATACGAGCAAATTCGTCAGCACGTGCGTACACATCAAGAAACTCGTTGCGGTTGACAGACAACTGACTAAAATAAATCCCCTCTCGCCTCTTGAGCTCACGCACCGCGTAATACGCAAAATTTTCGCCAATCTGAACGCTCGAATTGCGGCTATAAAATTTAAATAAGTCGGGAGATTGAATATAATCGATAATATCGTTCTTCATATTTTTCGAACAATCCCATGTGTCGCGTCCACCTCAACCATATCGCCATCTTTGAAAATATCAGTGGCATTAGTGGTACCGACGACGCAGGGAATTTTTAGCTCTCGCGAGATAATGGCTGCGTGACAAGTAGAACCACCTTCGTCGGTAACAATGGCTGCTACTTTATTTAAATAAGGAATATATTCTGGCGTAGTCATGTGCGTTATTATTATGCAACCTTCAGTAATTTTGGAAAAATCATCTTTTGCCGCAACAATAACGACCGTGCCAGAAGCCTTACCGGGCGATGCGACCACACCACGCACTTCTGACGTATTTGCCTTAGTTTCGATTAAACCAGCATACTCCGCGTGTGCGGGATACCCGGAAATAAATGTGCGCTCACCATCTATAACCTTGAGCATCCAGCCGTGTTTTCGTAGCTCGAGCTGTTCTCGGGACGGCCATGGAGTTGATCCAAAAACTTCTTCTGGACGTATCAGCGTACTATCTACGCTATCATCACCTATTATCTCGCGCATTGTTTTCAGTATTCTTTTTTCTATATCGGCAAAGAAACTTTGGCTTCGTATTTCAGACAGTTTCTGCACATAGTGAGGCGCGATATCTTCAACGCGCTCAAATACCCAACTCAGTCGATGTGGAATATTGACCGCGTTCGCCAGATAACGAGTAAAAAATTCGAGTTCAGATTCTAGTGTTGCACGGCTAGTGTTCCCGTGTGCTGCAGAAAGAAAATCGACCGCCTGAGTTTGATAGAGGAGCGCGTTATCGAGCAGCCGATCGAGAAACCCCGACTCAGCTGCTACCCGCTCCCGCATCGCCACGCCAAAACCATCAATCTCGCTCGATTCGTGTATAAAATGAGTATCGTGGCCATCGAAATAGTATACAACGCGGCGGAGAGGATACCCGACGATGCTTGGTATTTCGCGAGTATAGCTCTGCTCATGGACATACACTGTGCAAAAAGCCATTGGGCGTTTAATAAATTCTACCCATTTCATATTTAAATTTACACTTTCTTCACCACCCCATTTACCGCGTCCACCTCAACCATATCGCCATCTTTGAGAATTCTTGTAGCAACTTTAGTGCCAATCACACAGGGGATACCAAGCTCGCGGCTCACAATGGCGGCGTGGCAGGTGATGCCACCCATATCGGTAACAATCGCGCTGGCTTTTTTCATGGCCGCGACAATTTCGGGTACGGTCATTTCCGACACGAGCACATCACCCTTTTGCATTTTTTCCATATCGCTCGGACTATTGATAATCTTAACCATACCACGAGCAGAACCCGGCACGGCTGCCTGGCCACGGAACTCATTGGCGTCAAGATGGACTTCTTCGTGCTGAAGATTGAGCTCGGCGCGCATGGTCTTGGCGGCTTCGCCTGTGACGACATATGATCCGGTGGAATCGAAGCAGAGCAGACTATAACGAAAACGTTCGTTGAGCTCGTTGACGTCAAAAGCATTCTCAAGGAGTGCCGGCTTAACCTCTTTGGGTAAGAAGTAGCGCATTTGTTGAACGGTAATAAACAAGCGTCGTGCCATTTCGCGCAGCAGAATATCAAGCGCGTACCAGGCTAAGTACTGATTTTCTTTACTAAACGATTTTTGATAGACGAAATCTCGCGCTACGTTCAACAGGTGTCGGTGCTTCGCGTCAATGGGCAAACGTGCATACAGTTCGTCTTGTGCGCGTTGGTTTTCTTGTGGTTGCGATTCCAAATCGGCTATTTGTTTTTGAAAATCAATCCTAACACCAGCGCCGAGCAGTTCGCTCACATGCTGTACGATATCGGTTGGCGTCCACGCCGGACCTTCGCAACCAAATGGAAGATGCGCGTAAAGCTCAGCGTGCTTCTGAATTGCGGGTTCAGAAACATCAAGCGTGATATCCTTGACGGCGACCTGCTGCGCGAGGCGCAACAAACCAATCTGCTCGATGTTGATAAGCGTATGTTTAATTGGTTAGTCAGCGCGGCGAATGTCAGAACCGGATCATCGTGGATTCCGTGCTGGGCAAAGAGGTCGCGTAGGTAGCCGATAAGATAGCCGCTAAAATATTCTCCGGATGTTTCCATAATCCACGCCAAGCACCGAACAGTCTGCAGCCGCCCCATGAGATCGCTTAGTTCGGTATGCAGCGCCACGAGCTCTTCATTGGTTTTGGTTTTGAGATCAACGCCAATAATTTTTTGGGAGGCAGCTCGAATGGCCGGCACGAGCACCGTGTCCGACTCGTCATGAGCTTTGTCCGCAATGGTGGGATCGTTGATAATTTTTGTTAAAAAATCTTTGGCAGTAGCGTGCCAATCTTCATGCGATAAAAGCATTTTGGTTTCCCCATTTTTATACTCATTTATAGAGTATCCGATATTTTTAAGGCCATACGCGGCAAGATGATACTCCAAAAGCTCCATGACCGGAGCAAGATTTATGGGTGGATATTTATAGAGTTTTTCGAGTATAAACCACTTTGTTCCAAGTATTTCTTTTGAAATCATACAGTAATTAATAATGGCTCTATTCTAATCAATTGCCGTTTTTTTGTCCACAAAAAATCCCGCCGTGTGTCGGGCGGGATTATTCATCGATTTTTACAACTTTGCCGGGAGGAATGGTCTTGGCAGTGCTAGGCGCCGGGCGCTCTCGCGGCGCCACGCTCACGGTGTGGGTGGTCTGTAAGCGCTTGACCTCCGGAGGCGCCTCAACCGATGCTGTGGGTGGAATGGGTGGTACTGTTTTCTCTGGCTTTATACTGAGAGCAGCGCTACCAACGGGTGAAACCAGCGCGTGGACAGGCGCTTCGTGAGGAGTGGGGTTGCCAATGATAACGGGTGTAATCGTTGGTGTGGGAGACGAAGTAGGTGCCACAATTGGCTGTGGCACACGAACCTCTGGCTGCTTGGGCGGGACGGAGCGTTCTCTCTCGGGGGTTTTCTGCTCACTATTCATTGGCTTACCAAGCACGGCCGAAAGTGAAATTCCTTTTTGGGTTGGATCCACAAGGAGCACACTCTCCCCTTGCCCCGGGTTCGGATTGCCTCCTCTGTTCTTACGTTTGCGTTTTCGTTTGCGCTTCCCCTCACCCGACAGTTGATTCTGATTTTGGTTTTGATTTTGTGATTGAGTTTGACCCATTGATGGCGCGCGTTGCGTATCTCGACGCGGCTGAGCATTACTACTCTGAGGCGCGCTCTGCGGCGCGCGAGCAGATGTTTGAGAAGGGACCACAGAAACAAGTGTAGGTGTAGGTGTTGGAGTATCATCTTCTAAATCAAGTGGCTCGTCTTCTTCCGCCTGATCGTCATAATCGGAAGCAACAGATACCGGTTGCGGTTGCGACGTAGCTGGAACTTTTTCGACAGCGCGAGGAGAGGCTGGCGCTAACGGTTTTGTGGTGATTGGTGTCGACTTCACATCATCGGGCGGCACATCGTCATCTTCGTCGCCCAGCGCGGCTGCCTCATCTCCACTCAGCGTCATAAGCCCGCTCCAACGCATAATTTTATCTTCAATTTTTTCTCGCGGCACGGCGTAGCGTTCACGGGATACTTTCACAACACGCTCGGTACTATGGGTGGAGGCGGCAATCGGCGCAAGGGTAGTGGCGCTAAAGGGCCGGCTGGCCACACCATCGATCATGAGTTTGAGATAAATTTGAAATTTTGGAAGATTGACCAAATCTTCTTCCGTAAAGGTTGGGGTGTATTCTTTAGCCAACACTTCCGCATCGGTGGAACCAACACGAAAGGTCACGATAGTGCCCACGTTACCGATCACGGCAGCCATCACTGTTTCGTCGAGCTGCTCCATATACTGATGGGCCATCACGAGATCCAAGCGATATTTACGTGCTTCGGAGAGAATGTGGGCGAAGTTCTCACCGGCAAAATTTTGGAACTCATCAACGTACAAAAAGAAATCTTTACGATCGCGCTCCACAATATCGACGCGCTCCATAGCGGCAAGCTGTAGACGCGTGATAAGCATGCCACCGAGCAAGCGGGAGTTATCTTCGCCAATGCGACCCTTGGAAAGATTCATGATGAAAATTTTGCGTTCGTCCATGATTTCGCGGATGTTGATACGTGATTTCACTTGCGCGACGATGTTGCGAATCACCGACGCGGACAAAAATTGACCGATTTTGTTCTGAATAGGCGCTACTGCTTCGGTACGAAATTTTTCGGTATAGCTCGCGAACTCATTTTGCCAGAACGCTTTGACTACTGGGTCTTTGGAATTGTTTACCACACGCTTGCGATAGTCTTCTTCGGCAAGCATGCGATTGATACCAAGCAAAGTGGTGCCGGGAAAGTCGAGCAGCGCAAGAATGGTGTTGTTGAGGATGTATTCCATACGAGCGCTCCAGACATCGGGCCAGATTTTTTTGAACACACCCATAAGGCCGGAAGCCACGAGGTGCTTTTGCTCCGGGCGAATGGTTTCCAAAATGTTAAAGCCGATCGGGTAATTGATATCCGCCGGATTGAAATACACCACATCATTGATGCGGTTTGAAGGGATATAATCGATGATTTTTTCCGCGAAATCGCCGTGGGGGTCAACAAGGCCGATGCCGTGCCCGGCATAAATATCATTGAGCACCATGTTTTCGAGCAGGGTTGTTTTACCCATACCCGTCTTCCCTACCACATACATATGGCGCCGTCGATCGTCGATTTTAATGCCGAATTTACGATTTTGATTGCGAAAGTTGGTAGACGCAAAAAAATTAACCTCCGGATTTGACGTCACAATCGGTTGAGGTTTTTCAGTTTGGGATTCGGTGTGAACCTGATGGTCATCCATACCCATAGTATACGCCATTTCTTTGGCCACGACAAGCAGAAGCGTGAGTGTGATGGTATATAGTATTTTGTATATTGTATTTAGTATAGTGTATGCACCCAAGTAATACTAGATACTCAATACTTAATTCACTATCTCCACCTGATACGTCTCAACCTCTACCTTTGGACTCATCCACTCCCCTGGCGGCAAACCAGCCTTAACGCATAGTGCCGCTAAAAATTCCTTTTTATCAAGCAGCTCGTCCCATACTTGCGGAAGAAACGTGGCGGAATGATTTCCTTGTTTGAGAATGACACCATCGACACCCACGCGGAGCTTACTCACCAGTTCCTCGGGAGACGAAAAAGTGAGTGGTACTGGTTTCGTTAAAACCGATACTTCAATATCAATCATCGGAAGTTCGTCGAGTGTTACCGGATTAAACCGGTCATCCTCTGTGGCCGCGGCGATCGCATTATCGATAATGTCTTGGTACACTGGCTGCGTGGCTTCGAGATGGCCGATGCAGCCACGCAACTCAAAATCTTTGGTGAGCGTGACAAAACAAGCGCGCGATTCACACACTGACGGCGGCAATTTTCCTCCCCTTACGAAGGGGAGGTGAGGAGGGGTTTCGCTCACGATTAACTTTTTTCCCGTCCGCAAAAAAGATTCTATCGACTCACGAGCCAGCGAGAGAATAAATTGTTTTTCGTGAGGTGAAAACATTGTTAAAAAGAATGTTTAATAATACATTCTTACTGTGGCTCAGATACGAACGAAGATCGCCCTTTGTGAAGCCAGAGGGATCCTTCGGCGTGTAGCGCCTCAGGATGACAGTGAGACTGAAATGTATTTTTAATTATTGTTCAATTATTTCTACCGATTGTACACTCACCGGATTCACCGGCTTACTCGGCTCTCCCATCGCGCTATAGCTCACGGGCGCGCTCGTGATTGCGTCCACTACATCCATACCAGCAGTGACGTGTCCAAAAATGACATAATTCTTAGGAAGTGGATAGTCGGCGTGCATGATGAAGAATTGGGAGCCATTGGTATTGGGGCCAGCATTGGCCATGGCCACCGTGCCCCGGGTATATTCGCCAGTGAACGGTTCGTCGTTGAAGCGATACCCTGGGCCGCCCGTGCCGTCACCTTTGGGGTCGCCGCCTTGGATCATAAAACCTTTGATAACCCGATGAAAAACAGTGTTATCATAAAATCCTTTTCGAGCGAGTGAAACAAAATTATTTACAGTGATCGGGGTCGTGCCTTTGTTGAACGTAATAGTGACATCACCGAGTGTAGTGTGCAACACAGCTGAGTACTGTTTCGTTTGGTCGATTTCCATAGATGGTTGTGTTAAATTTAATTTTTGATTATCAACGTGTGGTGTCGCCGCGCGTTTTTGAGCCGCATCTGTGCCGTAGCTCAAGCCTTCATTTTGCTGATTTTCAATAGCGTTCGTACTTATTGGTTTCGTGCCTGAGGTACACCCTGCACCCAAGACGACCACCAACGCAGCACCTAAAAATATTTTTTTCATATATATTGTAATAATGATTTCACACACCCCGCTCCTTTGGGAGCGACCCTCTTTCTAGAGGACAAAACGACAGCACTCACAAAAATAATTGTTTAATAATTGTTTAATAACTTTTCAATAATTTTTACACATCCCCCACAATCCACTGTTCTTCTCCCGCGCCTCACTTTGTGCTTGCACAAAATCTTTCTCATGCGCCACATTTGGCGGGACGGTCATTACACTTGCGTAGCCGTCTTGTACGAGCTTCAAATTCACAAACGTACCGTCTGCCAAGTACACATAGCGCAGCAATCGCCCATATTTATCCTTATCGCCTACGTCACCGACTAACTGCACACTTTTGCCATCTACCAGCTTTTTATTGTACGCGCTTGCCTCTTTGCCAAAGCATTCTACTGGTTTGCGCGGATCAACGCTCTCGGGGGTATTCACACCAATATACCGCACTTTTTCTCCACTCGCAACCACGATGGTGTCGCCATCAACGACGCGCGTCACTGTGGTAGTGACTACGGTGTTGGCATGTGAAGTCGATAGTGATGTGACAGTGTCTGGAGCGGTAGCGGGAAATAAACGCCATACGAGTAAGAGCACTAGAATAATAGCCGCGCTTACTAATTGTCGCTTAAGGCGTGGCATAGCTACTCCGACAAAATATGTTTACGAACCAAAAGCCACGCTGCGAGCGTTTGACCATCCCAGATTTCACCACGACTAATCATATCTTCAAATTCATCTGGGCGGCGCGTAAGCAGTTCTATTTCTCCGGTTGGTTCGGGAATTTTGCCGCCCACATTGACGAGGGAACGAGCTAAAAAAACATGCACCGCGTCTTTGATCATGCCGCTGGAGCTTTCAAACTCACCGACGGCAATGAGTTCTCCGGCTTCATATCCGGTCTCTTCACGAAATTCCCGAACAGCAGTTTGTAACGCAGTTTCTCCTGCATCCATACCACCACCAGGAAATTGAATACTGTACGCATTTTTGAGATAGCGATACTGACGGCTAAGTAATAGTTTTCCATCATCCATAAATGGTACCACCATGGCCATTCCTTCTCCCGGGTTAGCGCCATAATAATATTGCCCATGCTTGCCGTCGGGTACTTCAAACT
>CAYTPE010000022.1:0-18918 GCA_964439885.1 uncultured Gammaproteobacteria bacterium | reverse complement strand
ATGCAACACCACATAATACCATTGCGCGCTGACACGCCGCCACGGAAAACGAGCTCGCGCAAAAAATACCACACCGATTGCCCCGGCAAATAGGTACGATGGATAATCGGTGAACGCCACGAGCGTCATAGCCAGTATCCAAGGCAACAGACTCCCCTGCTCGTTTAACCATGCGCGTAAAAAATAAAATGAAACCACCACCAAAAAAGCGGCGAGCGTATAGTAACGCGCCATGTGGCTGTAGGTGAAAAAGAAGGACGAACAAAACCCGAGAAGTGCGTACATGGCCCGCTCTTTACGAGTACTCAGCAACTTGTACGCGACAAACCACACCGTGGCACTGTGCCAGATGATAGAAAAAAGACGAAATAAGTAGTCATTGCGAAAATCGATATACCATAGCTTCTGCCATATATTGAGCAGTAGGTAATACAGCGGCGGATGATTATCCGGATGCACGAAATAATTCTGAAGAAAGAACCCTATCCCCTGCTTGGCATACATTACCGAATACAGTTCGTCTTCCCAAAAGGTCGTAAACCGGGTGGATAACCAAAGGTAGACAAGTGTTGCCACCGCCAGGAAGACGCCAAAGAGCAGATCAAAATGGTGTCGGCGCCAAAAAGTTACTGAAGTGGTTTCCATAGGTGTTGCCAAAAAGCGAGAATATAGGTGGCATGAAACGTGGCCCACGCTTCTTTGCCCACGACGCGATAATACACGATAAGCGCCGCTCGGAATGAAATTTCAAATATATATTTACAGGTGAGAGCGAACCACGCGCCGAACGAATCATGGAGGTGTTTGTGATAGAGCGCGCCAAGACCTGTTCCGTATGAACTGGCGCGAGAAAAATCTGGCGTGCTAGCTGGATGCGATACCTGAAACGCGGGCCAATACTCCACGGGAATTGAGTGGCCAATGGCGCGTAAAATCATATCAGCCTCCTCCCCTGCTCCATAGATGGAGCCGACACCAAAACGTTCGTCAAAAAAACCAATTCGTTCGATAGCTTTCTTACTAAACAACAAACCCACGCTGCTCATGCCGTCAAAATTCCAATACGATAAACGTGGCGTGTGGGCGGCGCGACGCAAGTATGGTTTGGTGGTACCGGACTGAAAAAGTTGGCCGTATAGCATAAGCGCGCGATCGCCGCGTTCGGAAAGATAGCTGAGAAAAGCGCCCCAATCGGCCGGATGAAATTCGACGTCGTCATCGCAAAAATACAACCATGCACCGTGAGCGTGCTTAATACCCACATTACGTCCGCGAGACAGTCCACGCTCGCCGGAAGCAACATAGGAAAGCGCAAGCGGAGGAAACACGGATTGCAAACGGCCGCACACCGCCTCCATGCGTCGATCGGGATTTTGATCGACTACAATAATTTCGACCGCGTCAAATGGGAATGGCAGCAACCGCTTGAGGGTAGCTTCGAGCACAGCCGCCTCTTTGCCATAGGTGGAAATAATACACGAAAGAATCATACGCGTATTAACGATTTTAATGCTGGCAGACCTGCTTTATAAATAATAAAAAAAGTATATACATACGAACCGACCCACAGCCATGCCTTGAGAAGTGTGGTACCTGAACCATGCCTCACCCGCAAGTGATGCTCGTACTTAGCCCGAGCAGTGCACGAGAGTTGCGAGAAGAGATGGCGGGACGTTACCGAGTTTTTTGTTTCGCGCAGCTGATACAGCACTTCGGGCACGCAACCAACCTTGGCAACACTCAGCAGGCGCAGTAGCAAATCGTAGTCTTGAGCGTAACGGTAGTCGGTGCGATAACCGCCTAGTGAAGTAACAACCTCGGCGCGAAACATGAGCGAACCGTGCACGAGCGTGTTGCGCTTCGGCAGTCGCTTCACGATGTCAAAACGTGACAATTTCTCCACACCTTTTTCCGCACCATGCTCATCAATACGTAGTATATCTGAGCCAACACACCCATAGTCTGGATGAGTGGCAAGCCGGGCAATTTGTTTTTTTAAACGATCTGGCGCAGATATGTCGTCGGCATCCATACGCGCGATATAGGTGCCCCGCGCTTCGCTGAGCGCCCGATTGAGCGATACGGTGAGACCGTGGTTCGACTGGTCGAGTACTATGATACGCGTATCGCGCGTCGCATAGGAACGGAGCAACTCAGCAGTACCGTCGGTGGAGCCGTCGTTGATGATAATAAATTCAAAATCTGTTTCCGTCTGCGCCAAAATACTCTCGACTGCTTGCGCGAGATAGCGTTCGCCATTGTAAACCGACATGATGACGCTGACAAGAGGCATAAATATTTTTTCGAAACTCTTTACAAAACCAACTAACTATCATTCTTTATCGCCGGAGCGAGAGAGATCCTTCGTCCCGAGTACTCGGGACTCAGGATGACAGTGAGTGTGTGTTTAAAATATTTTTATAAAGCGCAACTTCCCGTGCGCTCAGTTCAGTCAGTGAAAACTGTTTCACAATTGTTTCACGAGCGCTACTGCCTAATAACTCGCCCGGGGCAGCGGCGGCGCGCCGGAGCGCGCCGGTGATTGATTCACTACTCGTATTCTCGGCTAAGATGCCATTCTTACCGTCAATGATAATTTCCTGGATACCCGGAACTTTAGTCCCCACGCACACGCGACCGGTAGCCATGGCTTCGATGAGCGTTTTAGGGCTCCCCTCGTATAAAGAAGGTAACAGATAATAGCGGTGGGCGTTCAACGTGGTGGGAAGTTCAGTGTTGGCAACCGCGTCGATAAATGCAACCGAAAGCTTGAGTTCACGCGCCTTTTCTTCGAGCGCATTTTTGAGCGGCCCCTTACCAACGACGGTGAGTGTCCAGCTGACCCCTGAGAGTGCCTCAAAGAGCGCGAACAAATTTTTCTGCTCTACCAGGCGCCCCACAAAAATCGCTTTCGATTCCAGTGGTAATGATCCATGCGGCGCAAACAGCTCGGTGTCGACGTAATTGGGAAGATACATGACGCGGCTTTCGTCGATCTTAAACTCTTGATGAACAAACTGCATATCATGCTCGGAAGTAAGAATGATCGCGTCGGCCGCACGGTACATACGGCGCTCGAGCAGACGCGTGGCCCACACTTTGAGGGCAGACGCGTGGCCCTGACGCAAAAAAAAGAGCAGTTCATATCCACAACGAACAACAAGCTTTTTGCCGTACAACCAACGCGCGATGAGCGCGCTCCACGCCCCGCTCATTTGGTTGGTTTTGTACACGTCGACGTCTCTGAGCACGCGTCGATACAAAAATGGCACCAGCACGCTGTAAAGTAGACGTGGCAGATGCCATTTGTTGGGAAGAATGATAATGCGACTATCGAGGAGAGTCTGAAAACGCAGCTCTGCTTCGGGTGCGCCGTACGAGAGAAGGTATATTTTTTCAAAGGAATTGCTCAGTGCCTGGTACCACGCTATTTCACGCTGAAGATTGCCCACCTTTTCCCAGATAGAGAGAGACATCCCGGTGGTAAAAAACAAGGCAAGCTTCATGGGCTTATTGCATTTATTATTTTTTCTTGCCGGCAGCTGTGGCGTTCTGCAACGCTGCTTTGATTTGATCCATGCGTGCCAAGTCTTCACCGGTAAATACGATATGGTTTTCGTCGGCTCTCGTGAATACTTCAGCTGTTTTTTGGGTATCACCCAATGATAAATACGTGAATCCAAGTCGCCAGTAGGTTTCGGGAATTTTCGGATCATCGTTGTAAGCTTCTTCTAAATATGGTACGGCTTCTTTAAATTGCCCTATCTGCGCGTAAAAACTTGAAAGCGCAAAAAGAATTTGCTGACGACGTGGAGAGTGCGTGAGAGCGTCATTGAGTACGCCAATCGCCTGAGCGATGTATTCCGGGTTTTGGGTAATAACCGCGTAGTTTTCTTCCAGATCGGCAAGTTGCAGGTGATTGCGAATATCGAGTGGATGAAGGGCAATGTTCGCTTGATACCCTTGCAAGGCAAGTTCAAACAAGGTTTTTATTTTTTCGGAGCCGAACTTTTGCACGGCATCTTTGTTGTTTAACACACTGGTAATCGTGCGGCCGATGTCACTTCTGATATCGTCAATATGGGGAGAATTGAATTGCAGCGCTTCTTGGGCGGCCTGCATACCAACTTCAGGATCGGCATCGAGGTATTGTAGAGCGCGCAGAGCCTTCATGTTGGCCCGAGCCGGCTGGATATTGAAAACTGCAATAAGGCCGACGGCTAAAACTGCCACCAGACCGAGCGTTGCGTTTGAAACTGCTTTGGTAACCGACGCTACTTTGGTTTTAGCGGTTGCTAACGCTCTGCCGTCGGCAAGCTGATTGGCAAGCGCCAGCCAAAACATAAAATAGATATACGAAGTAGGATTCTCAAACACAGTGACATTTTCCACTAAATGCGCCGCGACATAAGCTATACCAATGACTGCTACATGCACATCGAGCGTACCTCGGCGGTAACCACGTATAAGAACGACAATCGTAACAGCGAACACTGCCAAAAAGGTGAGCAGACCAAACGCTCCCTGCACAGCTAACGTATTGAGTACAATGTTGTGCGCGTTGTCGAACCATGTTTCGGTATAGCCAAATTCGAGTGAGCGTGGGTTGTAATGCGCGTTAAAAGCGTAAAAAAAGTTATTTGGACCCCACCCAAATAGTGGACGCTCCTTCCAGCTTTCGACAGCGATCTGCCAAGCTATCCACCGAGGGCTGTGTTCGATATCGCTCAGAGATGTGTTAACAGCACGCCCCACAGCCGGTAATTCTTGTACCCACGTGCTGTGACGAAATCCGTAAAGAACAGCTACCAGCACCACAAGCGCCGCAAGAGCGGCGGCAGTCAGTTTGCGGAAGGTGGGATGTGCTTTGAGTGCTATGACATAGCCGACCAATGCCACCAAAACTCCCGCGGCTAAACCTACGATAGAACCACGAGTGCCGCTCGAAAATAAACCAATAAGCCCGAGAATAATGGCGGCCGCTTCGATAACGCGCCATTTGTTGAGCGCCATGACGATGGATTCTGCTACCAAAAAAATAAAAACAATTGCGAACGCCAGCCAGTCGGTGTCGTTTGGCATTTTACTGTAATACGCAGTGACTATAAAAAAAACGAACATGGCGATACTGGTGAAAATCGAATCCTGGCTGGTCCACATCACACCCTGCGCGTTCGCTTTTCTTTCTTTTAACAAGAGAAGTACCGCGGCGGTAAGCAAGAACAAACCATACCCACCTACATAAATAGCATTTCCAAGAGTGCTGGTAACGCGCGCGTTGCCTTGGTTGAGTAAGAACTGTGGAAATATCACTTGCGTGAGCGCTACACACATCACTACTGAACCGGCGACCAAAAAAACTTTGAGCGCTTTTTGCCAGTCCACCCAACTCGAAAAAAAACTGGTGGTAACGCAATAAAAAATGGCGTAGTGGATAATAGTAAAGAGCCCCAGCATGCGCTCGTGGTTGTCCCAAAAGCTGTGGTAGCCATCCACACCGGCAATGGTGGAAATAGTAAAGCTGAGCACAAATAAAAGAACGGCTATGGTAAGTGGCGATAGGCGTAGCTTAATTTCTTGCCAATTGCTGACGGCGAGCAAGACATAGGTGGCCACTATGAGTATAGTGAAGGAGCGGAATAATAAAATTTTGGGAACAATGAAAGGAAAAATAAACGCCACCGGAACGATAATGATGGGAACGAAAAAGGTGGTATAAATAAGATAGCGCAGCAAGGTACGCAAAAATGCTGGTTTTACCATAGAAATAAATAAAAATGTAGTCTTTAAAACTGTAATCAGTATAGCGGTTTGGGGCGGGTACGTCAATTCGATACAAAAAATCCTCAGATTTCCTAATTGAGAAAAGCTGAGGACTGAGGGCGCGAAGTGTGTCGCGCCGGTCACCCCCGAACACATCGGGGCTCGGCCGAGAGCCGTGAAAAGGCTCTCGGCCGGCTGTGTTGTTTGGCGGCAGCTAGTCGTAGCTGCCGATGACAGGCACCCCGAGGGGGCACCCGTCGGCGACATCGCGCGCGACCTTCTGGATGCCAGGGTCCCCCACGTAGAAGAACTGGTGGGGCCCCTTCGCAGACCAGATGTACTTCGCGTTCGCGCAACTGCCGATCTGGCTGTTGCCCACGCCGTAGACCGCCTCGCAGGCGGCCGTGGCCTGGGCCTGGTCGTGGACGCCGTAGGCCACCTGGTCGAACCAGGTGGCGATGGTGGCGTTGTTCACCACCACCACGTGCTTCACGGCGCAGGCGCCGCCATTGCACACCTGGGCCATGGCGCAGGCCTTGCCGCAGCCGCCGCAGTTGGCGCTGTCGGTCTTCGTGTCGACGCAGGCGTTGCCGCACAGCGTCTGGCCGCCCGGACAGGTCATGTCCGGGGCGACCGCGAGATCCCGCCCGACGAGGTCGGGCAGGGCGGTGAGGTCGGGGGCGATGGCGAGGTCGATGACGACCCCGCCGTCGGCCATGTCCGGGGTGACGGTGAAGTCACGACCGGAGAGGTCGGTGGGCGGGGTGAGGTCAGCGCCCGAGAGGTCGAGGCCGGCGAGGTCGCCGACCTCGTGACCCTGGTCCGACCCGGCGTCGGTGATGCTGACGCCGTGGTCGGCCAGGTAGCCGACGTTCGGGGGGGCGAACCCCTCCCCGCCGCACGCGGCGGCGAGGAGGGGGAAGAGCAGAGCGAAGCGTTTCATGGGTGCCTCCTGCCCGCCGACCCCGAAGGGTGGCGGGCTCTGGTTGAATTCAGCGGCGGCTCTCGCGCACCGCGGCCACGATGGCCGCGATGTCGAGAACCAACACTGCTCCCCCCACGCCAGCGAGCGCCTGCCCGGCCTGATACCGGGTGTAGGCGGCGCCGAGGCGCGGGTCCTGGCACGGCCGCTCACACGTGACGTTGAGTCCGTCACGCGTCGCGAGCGCGTCGGCCATGAGGCCGAAGCCCGTGGCGCCGAGCGTGAGCCCGGCGACACCACCGAGAACAGCCGTGAGCGCCCACTTGTGGCGGGCAGCCCATGGCGGGGTGGCCGGCTTGGGCGGCGGCTCTGGCCCGTAGATGGGCGGGGTGACCGCCGCGGGCGGGACGGAGAGCGGGGGCGGTGTGGGCGGCGAGGTGGGAGCGGGCGGAGGCAGCCCCTTGGTGGGGGGCGCCGGAGCCGTCCCGATCTCCACCGGCGCAGGAGTAGCCGGCGTTCGAATGGCCGGCTTGCCCGAGAGAAAGTTCTCCGTGATCTCCTTGGCCTGCTGCGCAGCGTCTCGGACCCCTTCGGGGTCGCTGTTCGCCATCTCTTCGTTGTCGGCGTACCTCTGGTACCACTGCACCGCCTCGGGGTACTGCTCGAGACGGTGGTAGCACTTTGCGATGTTGTACACCAACTTCGGCCGCGGCATGGCCTGGTAGGCCGCAAGGAACTCGAGCAAGGCACCTCCGTAATCGCCCTGCTCGTACAAACCGCTGCCAGCACCAAAGTGCCGACGGGCGATCTCCTCGGCCGGTGCCGGCTTGACCGCCTTCCCCGGCTCGCGCCCGAAGGCGACGGAGCCGAAGAGGCTGACGATGACGAGCAACGCGACGATGCGAACGATGGTCTGGTGCATTGCACCCCCCTTTTCTTTTTCTGGTTTTTCTGTTTTCTTTCGCCAAACAACACGTTTGTTGCCTGGCACGAGAAAAAAATATCACAAAATTGACACTCTTTATTCGTGCCAGGAATTTTGTTAAAGAACAATTTTACCTAATCTCTTCTCCTTAGTATAAGAAGAAGAAATTTAGTTGCGCGAATGGTGTGTCGCGCGGCACGAGCAGGCGTGATGCTCAGCACCGATGAGAAACGCTCACCGTCGCCGCGGGCTATGCGCCCCGCGATGCGCTATTTGCCTACTTCCAGGTGCCTTGCGTGGCGCACCCGTTGTTGGCGTTGCAGCAGTTCGCCGTGACGTCGCTGGCGAGCCGCTTGAAGGCCGGGCGCGCCTCGTAGAACCAGGCGCGTGCCCGCTTCGCGGAGAACACGTACGAGGACTTTCCGTCGCCGCAGTCGCCGGGGGCGCAGTCGCCGGGCGCCCCGTCGGCCTCGCAGGCCTTGGTGGCCTGGGCGAGGTCGTAGGTGCCGAGGGGGGTGGAGTCGAACCACGTTCCCCCGACGCCGTTGTCGTGCTTGAAGAGGCACTGACCGTTCGAGCAGACCCGCCCCCCGGCGCAGGCGTTGCCGCAGGCGCCGCAGTTGGCGGGGTCGACCCGGAGGTCGACCTCGCAGCCGGCGTTGGGGTTGTTGTTGCAGTGGGCGTAGCCGGAGTTGCACACCGCGAGGCACTTCCCCATCGCGCAGGCCACGCTCTGGTTCTGCCCGGCGCTGCACACGTTGCCGCAGGCGCCGCAGTGCTTGACGTCGGTGGCGGTGTCCACCTCGCAGCCGTTGGCCGCCTGCTTGTCGCAGTCGGCGAACGCGGCGTTGCACAGGTTGAACCTGCATACGCCGCCCTCGCAGACGTTGATGGCGTTGGGCGCGGCGCAGGCGGTGCCGCACGCGCCGCAGTGGGCGGTGTCGCTCTGGAGGTTGACGCAGTCACCGCTGCAGGGGCTGAGCCCCTGCCCGCAGGTGAGACCGCACGCCCCCATCGAGCAGACGTAGCCCTGCTGGCAGGCCATGTTGCAGCCGGCGCAGTTGTCGCCGTCACTCTGGAGGTCGACGCAGGCGCCGTTGCAATTGATGTATCCGGGGTCGCACTCGAAGTTGCAGACCCCGACGGAGCACCGGCCGACACCCTTTCCTTTGGGGGCGGCGCACACATTGCCGCAGGCGCTGCAGTTGAGCGAGTTGGTGGTGAGGTTCACCTCGCAGCCGTCGGCGGGGTTCTTGTTGCAGTCGGCGAAGCCGGCGTAGCACGAGGTGGCGGGGATGTAGCACCTCCCCGCCGCGCAGATCTGGTCGCCGGTGCAGGCCTTGCCGCAGGCGCCGCAGTTGTCGGGGTCGCTCTGGAGGTTGACGCAGGCCCCGTTGCCGCAGTTCGTGGTGCCCAGGAACCCGTCCCCGGCCCCACCCCACCCCCCCCCCAACCCGGCGCGGCAGAGGGCGGCGCTGATTCCGCCCCAGTTGGTCTTCATGGGAGTTCTCCTTGGAACGTGTCCGGTGCAAACGAATTTGCGCGCACCGGACGAGTCTGGTTCCTTTTCCGGCGCAGGACAATCTTCTGCGCGCCGGATGGAACTTTTCTGCTCTAACCACCCCATCCTTACCCCTACTTCCGGTCATCTTCCTCTTTCTTGTTCCGTTAGTTGTTACTACAGCTATATCCCCAACCAGAGACCATCTCTGGCTGTGATAGCTGGAATGGACTAACTCCTTGTCTCCGCATGCCTAAAGGCAAACACTCACCGTGAGCGGGCCTACACGCGGTATCAAGAGCCATAGTGTATGGCTGCTGGTGCCGCGGGGCTGGGGAAAAAAGTCAAGAAAGAAAAATTTTGGCTTATTCTAGGCAAATTTTAAAGAACGAAACGTCTATTTGAGCACAAAAAATGTGTCCAAATAGACGTATGACTATACCACAAAACGACGCTTTTGTCAAGGCCGGCCTTGAGGTCTAGATATATACGTATCCTCCGTCATTTTTATAACACATGTATATTTTACAAACTTGTCATTTTGACCCGCCACACGGCGGTGAAGAATCTCTCTCAACTCAGTTCAATCAAGTAAAAAGTGTGAGGAATCCTTCCCCGCCGTGGCGGGTCAGGATGACAATTGATAAATGACAACTGATAACAAAACAAAAACAAACCCATCCCGACGTGAGTCGGGATGGGCTGTTTCGATTTACTCTAGATATCGAGAAACTACTTGATTGAAGTAACCGGATTAGAGGTTAACTGCAGCCAAGGAACCAGCTACTGGGAGTAAGAAAGCAGTGTCTGCGGAAAGACCTGTTCTTGTTCCGTCACTCCATGTCCAACCGGTAAGTTGTACCTGGAAGGTGATTGGGGAACCACCAGTAGAGCGAGCGAAGGTGCCACTGTTCAAATCAGCTCGAACCAAGAAAGTCTTGGAAGTGCCTTTTGGAATAGTGTAACCAGCTGCGCCACTAACACCGCCGGTAGCGGCATTGTTCAAGTTGAGGGTAAGAGCTTTGCTGCTACCCGAAGCTTGAGCGATAGTGTTGGTTGCTACGTCCTGGTTGTTGGTAGCATCGTAGAGGTGGTACACAGTACCTGTTGGAGTACCAGCTGTAGTGGTAGCACCAGAGTAGACGTGTTGAAGAACCACCTGGTTAAGAACTGCGTCGTCGTTAGGACCAGCTACGAAGGTGAAGGCACCTACAACTGCGCTGTCGGTAACACCAGTGGCATACGTTACACCGGAAGCGGTGGAAGCAGCCAAGGTGGTGCGAAGCAAGTTGAAGGTGTTGCCAGCGTTCGAAGCGGCGTCAGCAGTGGTAGCAGTACCGGTGGAGCCGGAAGAGGCGCCTTGGTAGTCTACAGAGCTTACGCGAGCGGTAGTGGTGATGTTAAGACTGGTTGTTTCAGCACCTGATGGCTGAATAGCGGCCCAAGTGTTAGCATCTGCTACTACATCGAGCACGATGTTGCCGTTCTGAGCTACTGGAATGTTTACGCCAACCCATGACAAGGTAGAAGTTGTTCCACCAAGAACAGAGGTGAGGTTCAAGCCATTGCCGTACACCTTGCTACCGCTCATCAAGCGGAAGTTGGTGAAGGCGGCAGGAATGGAAGAGGTTACAGACAACGTTACGTTGTTAACCTGCATCGCTTCGTTGGCAGAACCAGTAAACTTGTAGGTAGCCAATTTTACGTTGTTCACACCCATGCCTACCTGAGCGGCAGCTGGAGTGTTGAAGATGCTCACAGTAACCGTACCAGCAGACTGCAAGGTGACGTTCTGACCGCTAATGACGGAAGATGGAACGTTCGTTACAGCCTGGTTGGTAGCGGCGGCAATAGCGGAAACACCGCTTGCAGCGAGTTTCACTACTGGAGATGCGCTGAATGTAGCGCTGGCATTTTTCACGTCAGCGAACACATCCAAGACAACCTGACCACCTGCTGGAATCACGATTGGGTTCGAAGCAGTGAAGGTCATGCTACCACCGTCAGAGAGGGTACCCTGAGTCTGACCAAGTTGAGTCTGACCAACCATAACCTTGAGGTTCTGGAAGGCAGCAGAGGTGGTGGCATTAAGAGCAGCTGAAGGAACTGACAAGCTCACATTGGAGACGGACACTGCGGAAGCAGCACCGGCAACCAAAGCGAACGAAGCTACTTTAGCGGCAGGCTGACCAGCTACTACGCTGACAGAGTTCAAGCCACTGTTGAGGTTGGCAGTGAGCAATGCACCGGAGTTGGTCATGACGTTACCATATTGACCGGACAAGCTAATAGCGTTCAAGGAAGTAAACCCTTGAGCGGTAATGCTGCTGAAGCCGGCCTGCACCGCGCCAGTGGCGGAAGAGGCAACATCAGCGATAATCGAGATAACACGAGTGGTGTTAGCTGGGACTATGTAGTTGAGCGAGCTTGGGGCGTATGGATTGGTGGTCGTTGAGATGGTGCTCTGAGTAGTACCGATCTGTTGACCCTGATCATCAACAACACGAACGTTCGTCAAATTCGAAGCGCTGAGGATATTACCTATTTGCTGGAAATTGAGCGAGTATCCGGTTACGCGAACAGCTTCTCCGTTAGCAGTCATGTCGATCTTCGCCAATACCTGGTTAGTACCACCTGGTACGTAGTTGGTAGTTGGAGAGGTTGCATTCTTGGTAACAACGAGCGTACCAGCGTTCACGTTCACATAGGACATGTTCACTGCAAAGTTGCCCGTGTTCAAGGTTGGCAATACGTCGTTGTTGTACATCATGTCGTGAGCCACAACGTCGTAGCGCTGCTGAATGGAGAATTGGAAGTAGCGGTTTACGCCACCTGGAACATCGGTGTAGAGATACAATACTGCGCTCTGACCAGAGTTAAGCTGGAGAGGGTTGGCAGAAAGATCGAACACAACGGTGTTGCCGTTCCAAGTACCTGTCCCGAGGGACTGGCCACCATTGTAAAGGGTGACATTAGCCAAATCGTTGGCTGGGTTCAAGGAACCAGTTTCGGTAAATTTGATCGAACGAACCTGCATGAGCTGGTTCTGAGCCAACAAGGTGAATTGACCAGCGACAAACTGCTTCTGACCCGCGTTTACGGAGAGAGCAGTGGCCGAGGTTGTACCAACGGAAGAGTTGGTAATCTGGAGACCACCGAGGTTAGCCACGCTGGTACCAGTAAAGGTGTTGCTAGAAATTGGGAACGCACCACCGGTGGTACCATTCGACGTTACATCGCCAGCCGAAGCCACCGAGAACGTGAAGGTGTGACCAGCACCGGCAGTGGAAACCTGAACAGCAACAGTGATCGTCTTGGTGCTGTTAGCGCCAACAACGAACAAGCCATTCGGGTTGCTGAAATTGATCTTACCGTTGGAAATACCAAGGTTAGAAGCAATTACAGTGGAACCGTCCATGAGCACGACGTTGGTGAGGTCGGAATCAGTAGAAAGACCTGCGCGGGTGAGGTTAACGCCAGTAACGGTGACAGCGTTGGTACCAGCCGAGAAGTTAAGGTTCAAAACCTTAGACAATGGGAATGGACCAGTGGTGTCATTGGTGTTAACTGGAACGTTACCACCTGCTGGGGTGTTGGCACCGAGGGCAACGTTGAGGCTGCCTACGGAAACCTGCTGAGGCTGGTTGGCTACGCCACCAGACTGCAAGCGGTCGGAAAGAGCAGCTTCCATACCGGTGACAGGAGCACCAGTGGTGAAGCCGGCTACCATAGCATCGGAAACTGGACGTACGTATGCTGCCTTGAAGCGGTTGCCGGTCATACCAGCAGCGGTCACTTCACGAACAGTTGTAGCGTCAGAAACGAGCCAGGTCTTGCCGCCATTTGAAACGAGCATACCAGGGATTACCTTGGTGCCGTCAAATGACATGTTGCTCTTGGTGTAGTATGGCCATTCGGACAAACCGACGGTCATCACTTTGTAGTTAGCACCATAGAGAGCAGTGGCTGCAGCAGCAGTGATCGGGTACAAAGTACCGTTCATACCCATGGAGTATAATTGATCACCACTGAGATATTTGTAAACGCCAGAGCCATAGCGTGGGAACACATGGAATGGACCCTGAGCAGGCTGAGTCAACGAATTGAAACAAGCCTGAGAAATACCAACGATACCAGCATAGGAGTTGTCAGCATTCAAAGTTTTGAATGTGTCTCCGCTGTCGAAGTAGCGGTAGCTTCCGCTGTTGTCTACTGCGTAGACAGCTGCCTTTTTCACAGGAGTGGTTACCTGGATCATGGCACCTGGAACTACGGTAGCAGGACAAGAAGCGTCAACTGCCTGAGCGGCCATAACGCCCGCAAAGGAAACGAAAACAGTTGCTACTGCTACGCCGATTGTAACGATTTTGTGTGCGATAGATTTTACAGTCGACATAATTTTAATTAATAGTACTCTCCGCTTCTGCGCGCTCTGTCTTTTGCCGGGTGGCGAAAGCAGAGGTCAGATTTGGTAGAGTTGTCATGTACCATACGGTACATGATCACACTAGGCAGGCGAGTCACCATGGACCCTCGACCTTTATGCACATGCCTTAATCAACAAACTTTTCCCTCCCAGTATTGATTCGAGTTTCGAACCAATGCTGGGAAGGAAAATATTTTTATTATTTATTTGAACTTGTTTTTGAACTCGTTGCCGCTGTCGCGCTTGTGGGCGTGGTGGGCGGTGTGGTGCTCGTGAGCAGACTTTTTACAATTGCGGCGGTATTGGTAGCGGAGAGCGTGGCAGCCGAAGTGGTCGAACTCAATGTGTTCAAGAGCGTACCAATCGAACTCGTGCCCACCGATGTCGTGGCTCCAGTAGCAACCACATCTTTTATCACTTGCACAATTGGAAGAACAGTTTGTGTTTTTTGAACAGTGACATCGGAAATATTTTCCGACGCCTGTGTGGCTTGATTCACTTGCTTCACCGCGTCAACCGCTTTGACCAAATCACCACTGCCAAGCAACGTGTTGGCTTCGGCTACTTTTTGGCCGACCGCTTGTGACACTTGCTGGGTCTGAGCCACGGCAGTCTGCGTCAGATTCGCCACCGAAGAAACTTGTTGTGATACTTGTTGTGTGGTGGAGTTCAAGACGGGATCTTTTTGCTTTTGGGCTTCGGCAGTCAAATCTTTAACTTCTACTTTGACCGACTCTACCAAACTTTTTGCCCCTGCTACTGTTTGCTGCGACTGGCTCGCGTCGCTTGCTACGTTTTGCAAAGTGTTGCTAATAATTTTTGTTACTTCGTCTTTGGAAACTGAACTGTCGCCATCTAAATGTTTTGCCACCAGTGCTTCCACAGCATTCACCGATACGTCTTTAACCAAATTTTTTGTATCTGCCACTTGCTGGGTCACGGCAGTATCATCACTGCTGGTAGCGGTGGAGAGCAAATTTGTCTTGACATCTTGGAGCACGTTTTTTATTTCGTCGGTGCTTTGCTTTACGTCTTTAATCGCCACGGCTGGCAGCGCTGTGTCTTGTTTTGATTTCGAGCTGTCGAGCGTGGCGTTGATAGTGTTCAATTCATTTTTCAAATCATTCACGGCTTGCGACACCTTGGCAATTTTGTTCGGGTCGTTGGTCTTCACAAGCTGGCTTGCTTCCACCGCGCGGTGTTTGGCGTTCTCGGCGCGCAATTTGGTTTCGGTGGACGTGTCGCCCACGATGGAAGCAACGGTAACGGGAATATTCTCCACCAAACGTTTGGCTGGATACAGTGTGTCGCCTGGCAGCGATTCGTACGAAGCCTTCACCGTACCGGTATAGGCGGTAGTAATGGTAACGGCTACGACGAGCAGAGCTGCCACCGGGCGCACCACCGAGAAGACGAATTGACGAGGGACAAAAATCGACAGCGCGTTCCACAGTCTGTCGCTCGCGCGCGTGTCATTTTCGAGTGGTATAGTATTTTTAATTTGAGACAATAAAACCGCGCGATTGGATTTTACCCATTCGGCGCTTGGATTCACACCTTCGGTACGGACTTTTTTGAGTTGTGAGGTTAACTCACTAAACATATTTGAGGTGTCATTATGGCAAGCAGTTTGATACATGCCATAATGTTATTTTTCATTTAACTCTTTTAACTTTTTTAAAGCTCGGTGCAATGTGACTCGAATTGCCACTTTTCCTTTGCCGGTGATCTCGGCGATCTCTTCAACCTCGAGCTCGTCAATGTATCGCAGGGTCACTACCTCTTGGTATTCTTGCTTGAGTTTCTTTAGACTCTGTACAATTTTTTGTACTTCTAGTTTATCGGCAACATCGGCATACCACTCACCCTTATCTCCTACTTCGATTTCTTCCGACAGCTGCACTTCCGGCTTGGCCGATTTTTGTCGGTAAAGGTCGATAATGGTGTTACGCGACATTTTATAGAGCAATCCGCTGAAGCTTTTTACTTCTCGATTCTCTTGTAAATAGTTCCACGCTTTCAGGAAGACTTCGGAGGTAAGATCCTCGGCCTCTTCGTGCGATGCCACTTTGAAGTAGATGAATCGATAGATTTGTTCTACATAGGCATCGTACAACTGAGCGTAGGCCTCCGGGTCATGCTTGGTGAGAACTTTATACAGCAGAATTTTTTCAGCAATTTTTCCGGACATCGTAGAAGACGTAAAAAAAATAAAAGTGTTACACTTAACTTTCTCGCATCTGCCCTACCTTATATATATAATTTCTCACTCAAGAATACCAAAGAAATCGATAAAAGTCAATGAAATCGTGCAACGTAGAACGTGAAACGTGTAATCGGTCTGAAGCTCTTTTCTTTGTCGAATTTATATCAAGAAACAACGACAAAATGATATTCCAAAATTTGTATACATTCATGTATACAAATCAAAAACTTTTAAATACATTTTGCTAAAATTAGCTCAATTATTATTCAATTTGTATACACTATTGTATACAAATTTTACAATGAAATGTGCTCAGCCTTGACAAATAAGCCAAAATGTGCTATGATTGTATACACTATTTTATACAAATATGGTGGACGCTAATCGACCAACGGAAAACAAAGAAATGATCCGAGTGTCAGTTTCCGAAGCTGCCCGCTTGTTTGGGGTTAATGCTCAAACCATTCGCCGCGCCATCCAATCTCAGGAAGTTACCTACGTAGTGGTTGGTGGTCGCTACAAACTGAATTTTGAGAGCCTGGTGAAATGGTCGCAGCGCCACACCACCATAAAAAATAAGCTAGCCAAAAAAGGCATCGGGCAGTTCGTCGACCGATGGAAAATCAAAAACCCTCTTTTCTCTCCGAACCCAAAAATCGTCAAACCTGTCTCCCCCACTATTCCAACAGCCTCTCTCTAAAAAGAGAGGTTTTTTGTTGCGCCGAGCGGCTTGAGTGGAGTATACTATGTGTAGATAGAACTTACAGCAAGTTTCGCCAATTGTCATTCTGAGCGTAGCGAAGAATCTAAGCGTACTGGCCAAAATACATGTTGCTTAGATCTTTCCCCGCCTGCGGCGGGTCAAGATGACAGCCAAAAATATGTGTTAATTTTTGGTCGTAGTGAGACAGTTGTAGAAATAACTCGATAATAGTTCATAAAGAAAAGCTTGAAAGGCTAGAAATGCTTGCCGAGAAAAGCCTTTTAGGCATTTCCGGCCCTTCTGACATTTTGGTTTGCCTATGTTCAAAAAAATTCACAGTTTCTTCCACCATCACTACCACACCCGCTACCATGGCATTTACAAACACGCGAAACAGCTTTTTGTTTTTGATCTCTGCTTGCTCGCACTAGCCATTGGCATGCTCGGCACGAGTCTTTTTTTCTTTTTGTGGAAGCCGGGCATTACCGATCTTATCGAGCTGCGTATTTCGCTTGGTGACGCTCGGCTTTTGAGCGGCGAAGGAGCGCATCTGGCACTCGACTATACCAACCACAGCAAACGCGTATTGCAAAACGTAACACTGGCAGTGAAGCTTCCGGACGGATTTATATTGAATACTTCCACGCTGCCAAATAATTTTCATCCGGAGGATTCTACCTTCACTATCCCCGACCTCAAACCGGGCGCGAACGGGCACATCGACTTGTACGGCACGCTGTGGTCGGAAGTGCGTGGCCATGACACTATTTTAGAATCCTTTTCGTATATTCCAGACGGCTCAACCGAACGAGAACAAAAAACGGCCAGCTATTTTATCAACCTGCCCGGAAGCATCGTCGGCTCTTCACTTACCATCGCGTCCACCACCTTCGCTCGCGTCCCCACTCCGTTCACATATACGATTCAGAATAATTCCACGAGTTCGCTTAGCCATATTACTGTTGCTGCCAACTACCCACTGACAACATCGTCTACGGTACACGACATACTGCTGGCTGCTGGCAGCACCTATACGCTGCGTGGCACGCTCGCGCTCCCCGCCAACGCCACCGCTCCGGTGCAATTTTCTACCGCCATTGATATTCGGGGCCGTACGCTCACGCAGCGCATCGATAGTGTACCTGTAACCATACTTGCGCCACGCATTACGAGTGCCGCCCGTTTTGCCGAGCCGGTGCGTTTTGTGGAGCCGGGTCAAAAAATTCCACTTATTGTTTCATGGAAAAATAGCGGCACCGTGAGTGTGCGCCACCTTTCGATGCGTATCGGCTTTACACCAGGGATGGTAGACCTGAACGCCACTGCTCGCGAAAACAAACTGCATGTGGACAAAAACACATTGGTGGTCGATGAAACCAACCGTACCGCGCTCGCAAACGGTTCACCAGGCGCTGAAGATTCGTTTACACTCACCGTCGTACTGGCACCGGCTTTTAATCTTGGCCAGACAGTAAACGCCCGCTTCAAAGCTGTGACTACGATGTATGCTGACAGTACGGATGCCACCGCAACCGGCTATTCGGAAGAAGGTACTCCAGCCGAGGCTGCTGTAGCAAGTACGGTAACGCTACACGCCGAGGCGCGCTACTTTACCGACGAGGGTGATCAGCTTGGCCGCGGACCTTTGCCGCCCGCTGTGGGCCAAACGACCAAATATTGGATAATGGTAACGGTAGACAATACGACGAATGAAATAAAAGACGCCTCGTTCTCTGCTACACTGCCACAGGGCGCGGTTTTTACCGGCAATCAAAGCGTTACCATTGGCCCTGAGCTCAAATATAATCCGGGCAACCGTACGGTAGCATGGAGCTATTCCAGTTTACCGCCCAACAGCCAGACTGGCCTTTATTTCGAAGTTGCGGTGACTCCCACCGTCGAACAAGTGGGTAAAGTACTGCAGCTCACCAACACCACCTTCTTTGCCGCCACCGACGTGCAGGTTGGCAAACAATACAATCTCTCGCGGCCGGGTTTGACGAACCAGCTGGGCAGCAAAGACGAAGGCGCGAGCAAGGGGGTGGAAGTGGTAGAATAAAATTTTATGAGATCGCGTGATGTACATTACATTGATCAAAGAGGAAATGAGTTTGGCAGCGACGACATGTCCCACATTGAACACTCTCACCGCTTATCGCTGCGAGAAAAAGAGGTGCCAAATGAATTTTTGGAACATTTTTTGGACACCGTCGATTTTGATACTCTGCGCTCTATTATACAGGAGTACGTTGAACGTTCTGGTATTGAACCTACACATACGAATGTGTTAGGAAGACAGCACATCTTTAACTTGCCGGGGCTTATAGAAACCACTGACAATGAACTGGGCAAGTATTCGGATATTAAAAACGGTATTTTTCTCAACGGCGCTCAAATCGAAAAAGAAGCCAAAAATGCTGGGTTCGAACCAAATATTTTTGCTCTGCACGTACTCTCTCACGAAATGCTCCA